>SLKB01000062.1 GCA_007134805.1 Paracoccaceae bacterium | reverse complement strand
GATCCTTGGGGCGTCGGGGCCGGGCCACATGGCGACAGCACCCGTGTCGCGCAGGGTCGCAGGCGTGAACAGCTGGCAAGGGCCCGCGGGCGGCGCGTCCGGGGTGACCGAGGCCACGATGATGCGGCCCGCCACGCAAAGCGCGTCGATCTCGGCGATGCCGCGCTGGCCGCTGAGATGGACGACATCGAAGCCTGCCGCGCGCAGATGCACGACCGGATCGCTGGGCCCGGCGGGCCCGCGGGCATGCGCCGCCTCGGGGGTGGCGGCGTCGCCGTCGGATTGCAGCCAGCTTTCGGCGGCGAATCGGCCCGAGCGCGCGCGGCTGAGCACGCGGCCCTCAAGGCCCATCAGCCCTACGACCGCGCCGTCGGGCGCGATCAGCAGGGCGGGACGCTCGGTCTGCGCCCAGGCCAGAAGCGCGAGCACCATCACCGCGGCGCCTGCCCAGCGCGCGCGCCCCTGCCAGATGATCAGCCACAGCGCGCCAAGCCCCAGCATCGGCATGACATGAGGGGCGGGCGCGACCACCGGGACGACGGCGCCGTCGAGCGCGCTGACGAAACCCGCGACCGCGAGGATCCAGTCGATCGCCGGGCCCATGAGCGCGAGCGCCAGATGCTCAAGCCCGAAGGGCGTGAGGATCGCGGCGAGCACGGCGGCGGGCATGACCACGGTGCCCATCAGCGGCACGGCCAGCAGATTGGCGATCAGCCCGTATTCGGCGACGCGGTTGAAACTCGCCGCCGCCACCGGGGCCGTGGCGATGCCCGCAACGAATGAGCAGATCACCACCGAGGCCACGGGCAGCGCCCATCGCGGCAGATTGGTGCGCAGGAGGCGGGCGTCCGAGAGCCACCTGAACACGACCACAAGCGCGATCGTGGCCGCGAAACTCATCTGGAAGCCCGCGCCCAGCAGCGCTTCGGGGCGCAAGAGCAGGATCACGAGGGCCGCGATCGCGACCGAGCGCAACGAGATCGCGCGCCGGTCGAGGAGGATCGCGACCAGCATGACCGCGACCATGATGAAGGCGCGCTCGGTCGCGACATTGCCGCCCGAGAGCATGAGGTAGAACGCCCCCGCCGCCAATGCGCCCAGCGCGGCGAGCTTGCGCGTGTTCACCCGGAGCGCGAGCGGCGGGATCAGCGCGAAGACGAGGCGCAACAGGCCGAAGACGAAGCCCGTGAGCAACCCCATATGCAGCCCCGAGATCGCCAGCAGATGCGCGAGGTTGGAGCGGCGCAGATCCTCGAGCTGCGCCAGCGCGATGCCCGAGCGGTCGCCGGTCAGGATGGCCGCGGCGAACCCGCCGCGATGGCCTGGCAGGCGGTCCTGCACGGCGGCCGAGATCTGCATGCGCAGGCGATGGACGCGCAGGCCGCGACTGCCGGCCGCGGCGGGCTCGGCCACCAGGACGGGCACGCGCACATAGCCCACGGCGCCGAGCCGGTCGAACCACGCAAGGCGGCGGAAATCGAAGGCGCCCGGCGCGGCCGGGCCGGGCGGGGGCAGCAGGTGGCCCGTGCTCATCACCCGCAAGCCGGGCTCGGGCACGATATGGGGCTGGTCGCCCTGCAGCGTGATGCGCACGCGCGCGGGTGTGCGGGATTGGGCCACGCCCTCGAGGACCACCTGATCGAGGGTCAGCCGGATCGCGTCGCTGGCCGAGCGGTCGATGCCGACGATGCGCCCCTCGATCGGGCCGAAATAGCGAAAGGACAGGACGGGAGCGGCGACCTGATGCGCGCGCCAGCCCGCTACCAGCACGCCGAGGATCACGACCGTGCAGCCGATCGCCAGGGGCGAGGCCGCCTCGGGCACACGCCGCGCGCCCAGCGCCGTGAGCGCGGCGAGGGCTGCGAGCGCGCCCCATTCGGCCGCGCGCGGCTCGCGCGGGAGGGCAAAATAGATCCCGATGCCCACCGCCAGCAGCACCGGCACGAACAGAAAGAGCCGCCCGCGATGCGCGGCGAGCGCGGCCGCCCCTGGGAAGGCGCGGTCGCCCCGGTCTCGCCAGCGCCCAGCGATGCGCGCGCCTTGCACTCTTGCCCCTCTCCCTGCCATTGCCTAGAACCCGGGCAGGACTCTGGCCCCAGACTGGTTAGCGAAAGGTTAACGCCCCGATGCGAGAAGCTGTCGTCACGCGTTTTGCGCCCTCGCCCACGGGGTATCTGCATATCGGGGGGGCGCGCACGGCGCTGTTCAACTGGCTCTATGCGCGCGGGCGGGGCGGGCGGTTCCTGCTGCGTATCGAGGATACCGACCGCGCGCGCTCGACCGTTGAGGCGACCGAGGCGATCCTGAAGGGGCTTTCCTGGCTGGGGCTCGACTGGGACGGCGAGCCTGTGAGCCAGGCCGCGCGCGCGCCGCGCCATGCCGAGGTCGCGCGCGCGATGCTGGAGGCGGGCCATGCCTACAAGTGCTTCGCCACGCAAGACGAGATCGAGGCCGCGCGCGAGGCGGCGCGCGCCGAGGGGCGCTCGACGCTCTACCGCTCGCCCTGGCGCGACGCGGACCCGACCACGCACCCGGACGCGCCTTATGCGATTCGCGTGAAGGCCCCGCTGGAGGGCGAGAGCGTGATCGCGGACGCGGTGCAGGG
>SLKB01000330.1 GCA_007134805.1 Paracoccaceae bacterium | reverse complement strand
GTGATCGGGGCGGGAAATATTGGCGGCATCGTCTGCGACCGCGCGCTGGGGCTGCGCATGAAGGTCATCGCCTATGACCCGTTCCTGAGCGAAGAGCGTGCGACCAAACTGGGCGTGACGAAGGTCGATCTCGACGCGTTGCTGGCGCGGTCGGATTTCATTACGCTGCACGTGCCGCTGACCGACAAGACGCGCAACATCCTTTCGGCCGAGAACCTTGCCAAGACCAAGAAGGGGGTGCGGATCATCAACTGCGCCCGCGGTGGGCTTGTCGATGAGGCGGCCCTGGCCGAGGCGATCAGGTCCGGCCATGTGGCGGGCGCCGGCTTCGACGTCTTCGAGGTCGAGCCTGCAACCGAGAGCCCGCTTTTCAACCTTCCGGGGGTGGTCGTCACGCCGCATCTCGGGGCCTCGACCACCGAGGCGCAGGAAAACGTGGCCCTGCAGGTGGCCGAGCAGATGGCAGACTATCTGCTGACGGGTGCGGTGCAGAATGCCCTCAACATGCCCTCGGTCACAGCCGAGGAAGCCCGTGTCATGGCACCCTGGCTGAAGCTTTCGAGCCATCTGGGCGCCTTCGCCGGTCAGCTGACCGAGGAGCCGATCAAGGCCATCAATATCCTTTATGACGGTGCTGTGGCCGAGATGAATCTCGACGCTCTTGGCTGTGCCGCTATCGCGGGCATCATGAAGGCCAGCAATCCGGATGTGAACATGGTCTCGGCCCCGGTGGTGGCTCAGGAACGTGGCGTGCAGATCTCGCGCACGACGCAGGCGAAATCAGGTGTCTTCGACGCCTATATCAAGCTGACTGTTGTCACCGAGGGGCGCGAGCGATCCATTGCAGGAACTGTCTTTTCCGATGGCAAGCCGCGCTTCATCCAGATCAAAGGCATAACAATCGATGCCGAAATCGGCGAACACATGCTCTACACCACGAATGAGGATGTGCCGGGCATCATCGGAACGCTGGGGGTGACGATGGGCGAGAATGGCGTGAACATCGCGAACTTCACGCTGGGCCGGTCCGAGCGGGGGCGCGATGCAATTGCGCTTCTCTATCTCGATGCTGTCCCGCCAGAGCCGGTCCTCGAAAAGCTTCGGGCAACCGGCATGTTCCGGCAGGTGCGCCCGCTGGTCTTCGACATGATGTGACTGGCAGCCCCGGCCGCGCGCGAGGCAAATTTACGCGCGTGGCCGGACTGCCCTGATACGGAGAGCGTGATCATGCGCAGCTATGCCATCGGCGATATTCACGGCCAGATCGACCTTCTGGAGCGCGCCCATCAGTTGATCGCGAAGGATCGCGACTTCTGTGGCGACCATGAGGCGCCAGTGGTGCATCTGGGCGATCTTGTGGACCGCGGGCCCGACAGTGCTGGCGTGGTCCGGTATCTGCGCGACGGAATCGCCGCAGGTCATCCCTGGGAGGTCTTGCAGGGCAATCATGATCGGCTGTTTCACCGGTTCATGGCGGATCCCGACTGGCGCGACACGGCGTTGCGACCTGATGTCGACTGGCTGCACGCGGCGCTTGGTGGCGCCGAGACGCTGATGTCCTACGGGATCCCGGACGCGCGCGCGCGGCCTTTGCGCCGGGTCCATGACATGGCGCGCGAGCAGGTACCGCGCGAAGATGTCGCGTTCCTTGCCGCGCGGCCGCTGACGCTGATGCGGGGCGAGGTTCTGTTCGTCCATGCCGGGATCCGCCCGGGAGTCCCCCTGGAGGCGCAAACCGAGCAGGATCTGGTCTGGATCCGTGAGCCGTTCCTGTCAGACACGCGCGATCATGGACTGCTGATCATCCATGGTCACACGGCCATCCCCGAGCCCACGCATTATCGCAATCGTGTGAATATTGACAGCCGCGCAGCCTATGGCGGGCCGTTGACCGTCATCGTTGTTGAAAAAAGGCAAGTCTGGGCGCTGACGGAGACTGGCCGAGAGCCGCTGACCCCGCTCTGACAGGCGGTTCCGCGACCCTCAGGGCGTGGCGCCGAGCCGGGTTCCCGGCTCGATAGGCTGGCCCCGCAGCAACTCTGCTGGCGGCATCGGGCGCTTGCCTTCGCGCTGCGCAAGACTGATCGCGACTGCGCCCTCGCGGCAGGCGATGACAAGCGGCGAAAGCACCTCGCCCGGCGCGCCCCTGCCTTGGACTGCGCGTGCCTGCAAGAGCTTCAGCCGACCAAGCGGGCTGTCACACCATGCCCCCGGAAAGGGCGAAAGCGCGTTGATCTGGCGCGCGACCACTGCCGCAGGCTGCGCGAAATCGATCCGCGCCTCGCGCTTTTCGATCTTGGCCGCGTAGGTCACTCCATGCTCAGGTTGCGGATCAGGGGTCAACTCCGGCAGCCGCGCGAGCGCCTCGACGATCTGCGCGGCACCGAGGTCGGCGAGCCTGTCATGCAGGTCTTGCGCCGTCGCGCCCTCGGCGATGGGAACCCGCGCCTTCATCAGTACTGGGCCCGTGTCGAGCCCCGCCTCCATCTGCATGATGCAGATCCCTGTCTCGAGATCACCGGCCATGATAGCGCGCTGGATGGGGGCCGCGCCACGCCAGCGGGGCAAGAGCGAGGCGTGAATGTTCAGGCATCCATGGCGCGGCGCAGCGAGAATGGCTTGGGGCAGGATCAGACCATAGGCGACCACCACCGCGATATCGGCTTGCAGCCCTGCAAATTCAGCCTGCGCGGTTTCGGATTTCAGGCTGGCCGGGTGGCGCACGGGCAGCCCAAGCGCCAGGGCGCGCGCATGGACTGGGGTAGGGCGGGGCTTCTTGCCGCGCCCGGCAGGTCGCGGGGGCTGGGTGTAGACCGCGACAATATCGTGCCCATGTGCCAGAGCCTCAAGCGCGGGCACCGAAAATTCGGGCGTTCCCATGAAGACCACGCGCATCGCGCCGACCCTATCCCCGCGCCTTCTCGCGCTTCAGCTTGGCCATCTTGCGGGTGATCATCTGCCGCTTGATCACGCCCAGATGATCGATGAACAGCTTGCCGTTCAGGTGATCAAGCTCATGCTGCGCGCAGGTCGCCCAGAGCCCCGCGAATTCTTCCTCATGTGTGGTTCCGTCAAGGCCCATCCACCGCATCGTCACGCGCGCCGGGCGTGTGACCTCGCCATAATGCTCGGGGATCGAAAGGCATCCTTCTTCATAGGTGTTCATCTCGTCGGAATAGGACACGATCTCGGGGTTGATCAGCACTAGCGGGCGGGGCGGGGTATCTTCTTCCTTGACGCAATCCATCACGAAGACCCGCTTGAGCACACCCACTTGCGGCGCCGCAAGGCCGACCCCCGGCGCGCCATACATCGTCTCGAGCATATCCGCCGCGAGTCTTTCGATTTCGGGCGTGACCGCGTCGACCGGCGCACAGGTCTTTTTCAGCCGTGGATCAGGATGGATGAGGATGGGTCTGAGCGTCATGGCGCGGATGTATGCCAAGCTCTCGAGCCGTTCAATGGCCCTTTTCGCACTTGCGGCGCGCGCGCGCGCCTGTAGCCTGACGCCAAACGGAGGCAGGACATGAATTTCGACGAAATAATCGACCGGCGCGGTACGCATTCGCAAAAGTGGGACATGATGGAGAAGATCTACGGCGTGCCCGCTGAGACGGGGTTGCCAATGTGGGTGGCCGACATGGATTTCCGCGCGCCGCAGATCGTGCAGGAGTCCTTGCGCGCAGCAGTCGATCACGGGGTCTATGGCTATTTTGGCGATGATCGCGCCTACCGCGAGGCAATCTCGTGGTGGATGGCCGCGCGGCATGACTGGCAGATCGACCCCGCCGAGATCTTCACGACGCATGGGCTGGTCAATGCCGTGGGTCTCTGCCTGCAGACATGGACCCAGCCGGGCGATGGGGTGGTGCTGTTCACGCCAGTCTATCACGCATTCGCCCGCACGATCCGCGGGGCCGGGCGGCAGGTTGTCGAATGCCCGCTCGCGCTGGTGGATGGCCGCTATGAGATGGATCTAGACGCGGCCAACGCGCAGATGACCGGGGCTGAACGTATGGTGATCCTGTGCTCGCCGCATAATCCTGGCGGGCGCGTCTGGTCGGGGGCGGAGTTGCAGGCACTTGCCGAGTTTTGCGCGCGCCACGATCTGTTGCTGGTCTCAGACGAGATCCACCATGATCTGGTCATGCCGGGCCATCACCACGTCCCGATGCCGCGCGCCTGCCCCGAGGTGCTGGACCGGCTGGTGATGCTGACGGCTGCCTCCAAGACCTTCAACCTGGCGGGGCTGCATTGTGGCAATGTCATCATCCCCGACCCGCGTCTGCGCCAGCAGTTCGGCAGCGTGCTTGCAGGGCTGGGCGTTTCGCCGAACGCTTTCGGTCTGCACGCGGTCACGGCTGCCTATTCCCCCGAGGGTGCGGCCTGGGTCGATACGCTCTGCGCCTATCTTGACACGAACCGCAAGCTTTTCGATGCCGGTGTCAATGCGATCCCTGGGCTGCGTTCGATGCCCCTCGAGGCGACCTATCTGGCGTGGGTCGACTTCTCCGGCACTGGCATGGCGCCGCCCGAATTCACGCGCCGGGTCGAACAGGCGGCGGGGATCGCTGCCAATCATGGACCGAGCTTCGGCACTGGCGGCACATCCTTTCTGCGCTTCAATCTCGGTGCGCCGCGCGCCACCATCGAAGAAGCCGTGACGCGCCTCCGGCAGGCTTTCGGCGACCTTCAGTGACAGGGCTGCACACGGCCAGTGCGAATCTGCAGCTTGTCTCTGGGGCCTGGCGCCGTCATCTCACATCAAGACACGGAAAAGGAGTGAGACGATGGGTCAATTGATAAACGGTGAGTGGTCAAGCGAATGGTATGACACCGAGAAAACCGGCGGTGCCTTCAAGCGCGATACGTCGCGGTTTCGCAACTGGGTGACGGCGGACGGCCGCGCCGGCCCCTCCGGCGAGGGTGGTTTCAAGGCCGAGCCAGGACGCTATCACCTCTATGTCTCTTATGCCTGCCCCTGGGCGCATCGGGCGCTGATCTTCCGCGCGCTCAAAGGGCTTGACGGGTTGATCGATGTCTCGGCCGTGCACCCCGACATGCTCGATGACGGTTGGACCTTCGCCACCGATTTTGAGGGCGCAACGGGCGATAGGCTGCACGGCTCGGTGTTCATGCGCGATATCTATCTGCGCGCGGATCCCGCGATTTCGGGGCGCGTCACTGTACCTGTCCTTTGGGACACGGAACGTGCGACGATCGTGTCGAACGAATCCTCCGAGATCATCCGCATGTTAAACACGGCATACAACGAACTGACAGGCAACCACGACGATTACTACCCGGAACACCTGCGCGTCGAGATCGACGAGGTCAATGCCCGCGTCTATGACACTGTCAACAACGGTGTCTACAAGTCGGGTTTCGCCACAACGCAGGCCGCCTATGAGGAGGCCGTCTATCCTCTTTTCGACACGCTCGACTGGCTGGAAGAGCGGCTGTCACGCCAGCGCTACCTCGTCGGCGGCCAGATCACCGAGGCCGACTGGCGGCTCTTCACCACGCTCGTGCGTTTCGACAAGGTTTATCATCTGCATTTCAAGTGCAACCGTCGCCGTATTGTCGATTACCCCGCGCTCTGGGCGTATACGCGCGAGCTTTATCAAGTGCCGGGCGTGGCCGAGACTGTGCGCTTCGACCATATCGTGCGCCACTACCATTACAGCCACGACACGATCAATCCGAACCGGATCATTCCAATCAATCCCGAGCCGGATTTCGCAGCCCCCCATGGCCGTGACACCATGGCGTGAGGACTTCAGACAAGACTGTTGCAAAGCCTTTCGCGTCGAATACCTTCGTGGAATATCGCGAAGGAGACATTCATGCGAAAGGCTTTGGTACTCTTCGCCGCGCTGGTCTGGGTGACAGGAGCGCAGGCGCAAACCTGCGGCGGCGATTTCGGCAGTTTCGTCAACGGGCTGAAGGCCGAAGCAGTCGAGCGCGGTTATGACCGCAACCGCGTGGACAGTTTTTTCCGCAGTGTGCAACGTACCCAGGCCGTGATCGATGCTGACCGCCGGCAGGGGATCTTTCAGCGCCCTTTCCTCGATTTCTCTCGCGCGCTCATCTCGCAGAACCGGCTGAGCGCGGGTCGCCAGAACGCCGAGCGGTTCGCGCGTGTCTTCGACGCAGCAGAGCGTCAATATGGCGTGCCACGCGGGATCCTTCTTGCCTTCTGGGCGTTCGAGACAGATTTCGGGGCCAATCAGGGAAATTTCAACACGGTCAATGCGTTGGTGACGCTCGCACATGACTGCCGCCGTCCGGAGTTGTTCCGCCCGCAGGTTTTCGCGGCACTCGAATTGTACCGCCGTGGCATGCTCGACCCCGCGCTCACTGCGGGCGCCTGGGCGGGCGAGATCGGCATGGTGCAGAAACTGCCCAGCGACATCATCAACTATGCGGTAGATGGCGATGGCGACGGGCGGATCGACCTGCAGCGTTCTGCCCCGGATGCGCTTCTCTCGGCTGCCGCGATGCTGCGAGGAAAGGGCTGGCGCGCGGGTGAGCCCTGGATGCATGAGGTGGCCCTCCCATCAGGTCTTGACCTGACGCGCACCGGGTTGCGCACCGAACTCACGGTCGGGCAGTGGCGCCAGATGGGCGTGCGGCCGACCCATGCGAGCCTGCCCTCTGACAGCATGCGCGCCTCGATCATACTGCCGCAGGGCCATCGAGGCCCCGCTTTCATGGTGTTCCACAATTTCCGTGTCCTTTTCGAGTGGAACCAGAGCTTTATCTATGTCACGACCGCCGCCTATTTCGCGACCCGGTTGATGGGCGCGCCGATCTATCAGGCCGGCAATCCTGAAACCGGCCTCAATCAAGAGCAGATGCGCACCCTGCAGCAACGCCTGTCGCAACGCGGCTTCAATGTTGGCGCGATTGACGGGATCCTGGGCGCGAATACCCGTGCGGCCGTTCAGGATATTCAGGCGCAACTCGGCCTTCCGGCCGATGGTTGGCCGACGCCGCAGCTCTTGGGCAGGCTCTAGGCGGGCCCTGATCCTCTCTAAAATGCAAGGGGTTATTCTCTTGCCCGGCAGTGGGTTTTCTGGGACAGTTGCCACATCTGGTCAGGACGACCGGGGTCTATTCTTCCCGTGAAGTGAAGGCACGAGGGTGAGAGTGGGGTTCCGGTGGTCCGGAACCCCCTTTTGGCGTGTCGCATCCCGCCTTTAGGGGGCCGATGGCCAGCTCCAGATCCTCACGTGGACCTTATTCGCACTGGCCGGTGTTCTTGCCTTGTCGCTTGAATACCTCCATGGTCATGCCCAAATATCCGACAAGAAACACGTTCTGCACCACCTGAACAAGGAATCTCCCGTGAGCGAACTCAGCCGCCATCCCGTCCTGCCCTTGCGCGACATGGTCGTCTTCCCGCACATGATCGTCCCGCTTTTTGTGGGGCGCGAAAAATCGGTGCGCGCGCTTGAGGCGGTCATGTCCGAGGACCGCCAGATCCTGCTGGTCTCGCAGAAGGATCACGCACAGGAAAACCCGGACTTCGACGATATCTATCGTGTGGGCGTGCTGGCGAATGTGCTGCAACTGCTCAAGCTGCCTGACGGAACAGTGAAGGTTCTGGTCGAAGGGCGCAGCCGCGTTGAGATCGCGGAATTCATCGAGAACGAGTCATTCTTCGAGGTGCGCGCGCGCGAGATCCCGCAGACCGCCGGACCCGAGCATGAAGTGAAAGCGCTGATGCGGTCGGTCCAGAATGAGTTCGAGCGCTATGCGAAAGTGCGCAAGAACATTCCCGACGAAGCGATTGCCGCGATTGCAGAGGCGAGCGATGCCAATGCTCTTGCCGATCTCGCCGCGGGCCATCTGGGTGCGGATGTCGGACAGAAGCAGAAGCTCCTGGAGAATGCCCAGACCGCGAGCCGGCTCGAGGAGATCTTTGGCCTAATGCAGGGCGAATTGTCGGTTCTGCAGGTTGAACGCAAGATCAAGACGCGTGTGAAAAGCCAGATGGAGCGGACTCAGCGCGAGTATTATCTGAATGAGCAGATGAAGGCCATTCAGAAAGAACTCGGCGATGGCGAGGACGGCCAGAATGAAGTGGCCGAGCTTGAAGCGCGGATCAAGGCGACGAAATTCTCGAAAGAGGCGCGCGACAAGGCCGAGGCAGAACTAAAGAAGCTCAAGAACATGTCACCAATGTCGGCCGAGGCGACTGTCGTGCGCAACTACCTTGACTGGATGCTCTCGATCCCCTGGGGCGTGAAGTCGCGCGTCAAGAAGGACCTAGGCCGCGCGCAGGCCGTTCTGGATGCCGATCACTACAGCCTCGAGAAGGTCAAGGAGCGGATTGTCGAATATCTCGCGGTCCAGGCGCGCTCGGCCAAGCTGAAGGGCCCGATCATGTGTCTGGTCGGCCCTCCGGGTGTTGGCAAAACCTCGCTCGGCAGATCCGTGGCCAGGGCGACGGGGCGTGAGTTCATCCGTATCTCGCTCGGCGGCGTGCGCGATGAATCCGAGATCCGCGGTCACCGGCGGACCTATATCGGATCCATGCCCGGCAAGATCATCCAGGCCTTGAAGAAGGCCAAGACCACGAACCCGCTCATCCTGCTCGACGAGATCGACAAGATGGGGCAGGATTTTCGCGGTGATCCGGCCTCGGCCATGCTTGAGGTGCTCGACCCGGAACAGAACTCGACCTTCGTCGACCACTATCTGGAGGTCGAGTATGACCTCTCTAACGTGATGTTCCTGACGACCGCCAACAGCTACAACATGCCGAGCCCGCTTCTGGACAGGATGGAGATCATCCCGCTCTCGGGCTATACCGAGGACGAGAAGCTGGAAATCGCGCGCCAGCACCTGTTGCCCAAATGCGTCCGCAATCACGGGCTTCGCAAGGGTGAGCTGACCATCTCGGATGCGGCTATCACCGAGATCATCCGGCGCTACACGCGCGAGGCCGGGGTCCGGAATCTCGAGCGCGAGTTGAACAAGGTGGCCCGCAAGGCCGTGACGCGGATCATCAAGAAAGAAACCGACAAGGTAATTGTGGCGCGTGACAATCTGGCGGATTTCCTGGGCGTGCCTCGGCATCGCTTCGGCCTTGCCGAGAAGGAAGACCAGGTCGGTGTGGTCACTGGGCTTGCCTGGACGCAGGTAGGGGGCGACCTCCTGCAGATCGAGGCAGTGCGCCTGCCGGGCAAGGGTCGGATGAAGACCACCGGCAAGCTGGGTGATGTGATGAAGGAATCCATCGACGCGGCGTCGTCCTTCGTTCGCTCGATCGCGCCCGACATCGGGGTAGAGCCGCCGCGCTTCGATGCGTTCGACATTCACGTCCATGTGCCTGAAGGCGCGACACCCAAGGACGGGCCAAGCGCCGGCATCGCGATGGTGACCTCGATCGTTTCGGTACTCACGCAGATCCCTGTGCGCAGGGATGTGGCAATGACGGGTGAGGTGACCTTGCGCGGCAATGTCCTAGCGATCGGAGGGCTGAAAGAGAAGCTTCTGGCGGCACTGAGGGGCGGGATAACGACAGTCCTGATCCCGGAGGAAAACGAGAAGGATCTTGCCGAGATCCCGGACAATGTGAAATCGGGGCTGACGATCATCCCGGTTTCCAATGTCCGCGAGGTTCTTCGCCTCGCCCTCGCACGCCAGCCAGTGCCGGTCGAATGGGACGAGGCCGCTGATGAAGCCGCACGTCTTGCGCGCATCGCGAGCGCGGGCGACTCTGAGTCGCAGCGCGCCGCGCACTGACGTCGACACTCAACGCCAGGCCCCGCACAGACTTCATGGGCAGGGTCTGTCTTTGTTTGCGTGCGCGCATTTCATGGTCTTGAACCCGCTGCAGCATCAAGCTAGAAGCTGCGCGTGTGGGGCGATTAGCTCAGTGGTAGAGCGCTTCGTTCACATCGAAGATGTCGGGAGTTCAAATCTCTCATCGCCCACCAGCCATCCTTTGTCTTGCAGTGCATCCGAAGGCATATCGCCCTGAAACGCGTCCATATTTCGTAGAAACTGGCGCGTGTCATCGGTCTTCGCTTTCCCGCGTCTCACCCGCTTCGATCACTGCAGCCGTCTTCGCGCTGGCGTGGGGGGCGCTTGACCTGTCGGTCTCGGGCTCGAACGGGTCCGCCGGTTGGCACATGGCGCATCGCAAAGGGCTGCGCTGGACCCGGACGCACTTGCGGGGCGCTGGGCTGCCTGCCCTGAAATAGCCCGCGCCCCGGCACGCAAGCTGCATTGCACCGTCTGGCAGGCATGTTACAACGAGGTTGGCTTCGGCGGCAGAGGCACGCGCTTCTGCCCGTACACCAGAAGGTATGGAGAGAGGAGTTCCCATGACCAACGTAGTGATCGTATCCGCCGCCCGAACAGCTGTCGGGTCTTTTGGAGGGGGGTTC
>SLKB01000102.1 GCA_007134805.1 Paracoccaceae bacterium | reverse complement strand
TCGGGGCTGTCCGCGCGCAGGACGCGCTCGGCCAGATCGATGAAGGCAAGCGTGCGCTGCCAATGCGCGGAATGGTTGCTGACGTCGAGCGCGCGCAGGGCGGCGATGGACACGCCCTCGGCCTGCATCTCGGCGAAGAGCCGCGCGAGACTGTCGGAGAGGTCATAGAGCGCCGCGCGCGGGGCGAGATCGGGTGCAGAGTTCAGCAGGCGATCGACAAGTTGGGCAAGCTCCAGCCGGCGGCGCAGCGGAGGCATGGGCGGGGCAAGCGCCGCCGCACCGGGGAGCGCGAGCGGCTCGGTGATCAGCCGGATGCGCGGCAGCAGCGCGGGCGCGCCGCCCGCAAGCCGCGCGCGCAGGGCACGGCGCATCCGCCCGGAATTGACGATGAGGGTGACGCGGGCGCGCGCCTCGGGCGGGAGGGGCGCGAGGCGCGCGTCAAGCCCGGCGGCGCGTTCGGTGGGGAAATCCGCGCCCGGGGGGCAGGCGAAGACACGCGGGGCGGGATCGGGCGGAAAGATCATGCTGGCCCGGGTGCAACGGGGCGCGCCACGAGGTCAGCGAGCCGCGCGGCCCAATCGCTGCCGTCGGCGCAGCAGAAGGTGATCGCGCGCGCCTCGTCCTGCTGGCCCTGGCTGATCATGATCTCAAGGGCTGCGCGCGGGCTCAGATCGCCCAGACGCTCGGGCCACTCGATCAGGCAGATGGCCGTGTCGAAGGCCTGGTCGAGGCCAAGCTCGAACACCTCTTGCGGGTCGCTCAGGCGGTAGAGATCGGCATGCAGGAGTTCGACGATGTCCAGATCGTAGCTTTGCACGAGCGTATAGGTCGGCGAGGGCACATCCTCGTCGCGGCCCAGCGCGGCAAGCCGCGCCTTGATCAGGGCGCGGGCGAAATGGCTTTTGCCGGCGCCAAGCCCCCCGCGCAGCAGGACCACATCGCCCAGGCGCAGGCGCGGCGCGAGGCGTTCAGCAAGATCAGCGGTCTGGGCGGGGGTGTCAGCGTGGACAGTCAGGACAGGCGCGAAGGTCATGGCGCGACTTTCGCATGCAACGGCGCGCACCGCCAGCCCCGAGCGCGCTTAGAAGCCTGCGAGAGCCGGCCGACACATGACGCGGCGGGGCGCGGTCAGGACACGCGGACGCGCGATCCGACATGGCGCGCCGAGCGCGGCCTGCGCGGGGTCTTGGGCAAGGCAAGCGGCGCGGTCGAGCGGATGTCGTCGACGCTCATCGACTGGGGGGGCAGGGAGCGATCGACCTGTTTGAACGGCTCGCTCTGGGCGATGTCGCGCGCGCGCTCGAGCGTGCCGTGATGCTCGATTCGTCGGAACAGCACTGTTACCCCGCCGCCCACGAGGCGCTGCGCCGTGATGGTGAGCGGCACCCCCGTCTTGAGCGCTGTCGTGCCGGTGATTCTGGTGTCCTTGCCGGGGTTCGCTGCGAATTCGGCCAGCCTTGCCCACATGGTCGTCGCCTCGCATCTCGACGCCCAGAGTGCCAGCGCCTGCGAGAGCCCCTGATCGGCCGCGTCGGTGCAGGGGTCTGACCCCCACATCGCGCGGTAGCCGGAATTGGACAGCACGGTCTGCCCCGACAGGCTGAAGGCCACCACGCCCTCGGCCACGCTGTCGAGGACATTCTGCGCGGTCTCGATCTCGGCGCGGAAGCTGCGCGTCATGGTCGTTTCCGAGGTCACATCGTCGATGAAGAGGGCGAGCGCGCCATTGGGCTGGGGCCGGCCGCTGATATGGTAGGTCCGCCCGGTATCGAGGCACCATTCCTCGGAATATTCGCCGGTTTCGGCGGCCTTTTCCATCTCGATGATCTCGCGGCGCCAGTTGTGAAAATCCTTGGGCTCGGGGAGCATGCGCAACTCGCGCAGCGTGAAGAGCACCTGCTCGAAACTGGGGCGCGTGGCAAGGAACAGGGGGTCGAGCCCGGTCAGGTAGACAAGGGCGGGGTTGAACACCTGCAGCTTGCGATCGGCGTCAAAGAGCGCAAGGCCGATCGGCAGCGACGCGAAGATCCGCGTCAGCGTTTGCAGGGTCTCGCGCCGCGCCGCCTCGGAGCGGACCGAGGCATCGATGGGTGTGGCGAAGTGCAGCGCGCTGCCATCGGGCATGGCGACCTCATGATGGGAAAACCAGCAGGTCTTCTGCGGCAGATCGAGCGACAGGCGCGCATCCTGGGGCGCTGCGGTGTCATCGAAGAGGTTGGGCAGGGGCCACCTGAGATCGCGCGAGCGCACACCCGAATCCTGCAGATGCGCGATATAGGCCGCGTTGGCCCAGACGACATCGGCCTCGGCGCTCAGCTTCCAGACCAGCACGGCAGTGTTGCCCATGACCTCGCGCAGAAGCTGCAATTCCGATTGCATGGCGTCGTAGCTGAGGCGGTCGATTGCCAGCAGCTTGCCTTCCATCTCCGGCTCGGAGAGGCGGATATGGGTCATGCCGTTGCGAAACCGCGCATGGAGCGCGAGCTTTTCGGGGCCCTGCGTGGTCAGTTCGATCGAACCGTTCTTGGCGAGTTCCTTGAGATCCTGCACGATCGTCGGGAAGCGCGGCAGCAGGAAGGCGATGAGCTTGTCGAGCGGGCGCGCCTTGCGCCCTTCGGCAAGCGGTGTCGCCACCAGATCAAGGATCTGACGGGCGCGATCGGAGCAATCGACAAGATCTTCGTCGCGGAAAATGAAGACGGCATCCGCCTCTCCCGAAGGGATCGCGACCTGGGTCCGCCGGGGCGTGCTGAAGAGGCCGTTATAGATCATCAGCACCCCGAGGATGACGAGAGTAGAGCTGACAACAATCGAAAATCCAAGGAGAATCGCCTGTTCCATCCGTCCGCCCTTCTCGTCCACGCTCGGCTTTTCAGGATCCTGCACCGATTTGGTTAATCATGCGTTAAGGGAACTGTGCCCGGATGGCTGCATCTGTTGCATCATTGCTACAGATCGCAGCTTTGATCCATGGAGCCCGGGGATCAGCGGGATCGCGCGCAGGCGGGCGCATGGGCTGCTCGGCCTGCGCGCTGGCCCGGCAGATCGGCGCGCGCCTTGCGAAACCCGCGACAAACACCGACAAGGGAAGGATCAGGGCGCAGATCTGGGCGGCGGAGCGGCTGCCTTCGCGCCCGCGCAGGATGACAGGAGCGAGCATGGCTGCACAGACCGCTAACATGCGCATCAATGGTGAGCGCCTTTGGGACAGCCTGATGGAGATGGCGCAGATCGGGCCCGGAATCGCGGGCGGCAACAACCGCCAGACCCTGACGGACGAGGATGGCGCGGCGCGGCATCTGTTCAGGCGCTGGTGCGAAGAGGTGGGCGCGACCGTCAGCGTCGATGACATGGGCACGATGTTTGCCCGCCTTGAGGGCACCGACCCCGACGCCCTGCCCGTCTACATGGGCAGCCATCTCGATACACAGCCCACCGGCGGCAAGTTCGACGGGGTTCTGGGCGTGCTGGCGGGGCTGGAGGTGCTGCGCTCGATGCGGGATCTGGGGATCCGGACGCGCCGGCCGATTGTCGTGACCAACTGGACCAATGAGGAAGGCACGCGGTTTGCGCCGGCGCTGCTCGCCTCGAGCGTGTTCGTGGGCGACATCGCGCGCGACTGGGCCTACGCGCGGACCGATGCGCGGGGCCTCCGATTCGGCGAAGAGCTGGCGCGAATCGGCTGGAAGGGCCTTGAGCCTGCAGGCGCGCGCAAGATGCATGCGTTCTTCGAGCTACATATCGAACAGGGACCGATCCTCGAGGCCGAGGGCAAGCAGATCGGCGTGGTGACGCATGCGCAGGGGTTGCGCTGGATCGAATGCACCGTGACGGGCAAGGCGCAGCACACGGGCTCCACGCCCATGTATCTGCGGCGCGATGCCGGGCGGGGCCTCGCGCGGGTGACGGATCTCGTGCATGCGATCGCCATGCAGTATCAGCCCGATGCCGTGGGCGCGATCGGCCATATCGATGTGTTCCCCAACTCGCGCAACGTGATCCCCGAAAAGGTCGTGTTCACCATCGATTTCCGCAGCCACAAGCTCGAGGTGCTCACGGCGATGGAGGATGAACTGTTGCGCCGCGCGCCGGGCCTTTGCGCCGAGATCGGGCTGAAATTCACGGCCGGTTCGGCCGGCCAGTATGACCCGCCCGCCTTCGATCCGACGCTGGTCGCGCGCATCCGGGCCGCGGCCGACACGCTGGGCTACAGCCATATGGATATCATCTCTGGCGCCGGGCATGATGCCTGCGCGATGACGCGGCTGTTCCCGACGGCGATGATCTTCTGCCCCTGCGTGGACGGATTGAGCCATAACGAGGCTGAAGCGATCCTGCCCGAATGGGCCGCGGCGGGAGCCGATGTGCTGATGCACGCAGTGCTCGAGACGGCCGGGATTGTCGAGAACGCCTGAGTTGATCAGGCCGCAGCGCCTCAGCGCGCGAGGATCGGCCGGTGGCGGCGCTGCCAGAGCCAGAAGCTGTCGCGCCCGAAGGACCACAGGAGTGCTGCGATCGCGCCAAGCGCGATCATCTGAGCGCCCGCCTGCGGCAGCACCGGGATCAGCAGCACGATCAGTGCGCTCACCTGCAGCACGCAGACGGCCTTGCGCGCGAAGCTCGGCGGCAGCGGGCGCGCGAGCCAGGGAAAGACCGGGAAGAGCCCGAGGAACAGGTAGCGCATGATCCCGAGGATCAGCACATGCGCCCCGACATGGCCGGCAGCCATGATGTGCAAGGCCAGCACCAGCCCCATGGCGGCGTCCACCTCCATGTCGAAGAACGCGCCCCATTCCGACGAAAGCCCGCTGCGCCGCGCCAGGAACCCGTCGATCCCGTCGAGCACAAGGGCGAGCACTGCAAGCCCGAGGATCGCCCAGACGGGTCCGTCCGGCCCGGCAGCCAGGCTGCCGAGGATCGCGCAGAGGATCGCGGCGCGCAACAGCGTGACCGTATTGCAAAGGCCGAACCGGTCATGCGGATACCAGCGCTCCGCCGACCAGGCGATCGCTGCGAGGGCCACCGCAAAGCTTGCCACCGACAGTGTCAGCCCGCCCTCGAGCAGGCTCAGATGGAGCACGACCAGCGTTACCGCAGCGCCGAGCGCGGCGAGCGCCGCCTCCAGCCAGAAGCGGCGGCGCGCCCGCAACAGGCTGGCAAGCCGCGCGATCGGCTGCGCGGTCGTGTCTGGTGCGGGGCGCATCACCATGGCCGCACCGCATGTGCGATGGATTCAGTGGCCATGCCGCGTCTCGGCCATGCTGGCTGTGGGCGGGTGCTGCGGCATGCTCGCGCGCTTGGCCTGCGGCAGGATCCCGCAATCGAACAGGATATCCGAGCCGATATTGAACACGCGCGTCTGCGGGCGCAGGGCATCGGTCAGTTTTGCCACCGGGTTGCGCGTATGGAAGCCCTGCGGCCCGCCCCCGATCAGCAGGGGCGCCACGGCCACCTGCAGCCGCGACAAGCGGCCGGCATCGATGAAATTCGACAGCGTGATCGCGCCCCCTTCGATAAGGACCGAGTTCAGGCCCTCGCGGTGCAGTGCATCGAGGATCCGGCGCGCATCGACCTGCCCGTTCAGCCGCGGCAGGCGCAGCACATCCACGCCCGCGGGGCGGGGGCGATCGGTGCTCTGGATGATGATGCGGCGCGCGCCGTCGGCCTTGAGCACGGGCGCGTCATCGGGCAGGCGGCCCTGCGGGTCGATCACCACGCGGGCGGGATTGTCGCCGCTGCACAGCCGCACGGTCAGGCGCGGGACGTCATGCAGTGCCGTGCGCACGCCGATCACGACAGCATCCGCGAGCGCTCGCATCCGGTGCAGATGCGCAAGCCCGTCGGGCCCCGAGACATCGCGCGCATCGCCGCTGACAGTGGCGATGCGCCCGTCGAGCGACTGTCCGATCTGCCCGAAGGCGACCGGGCCAAGATCGCGGCGCGCGAGCGGGCCGTAAAGCGCGAGTGCTGCGTGTTCCGCCTCGGTCCAGTTGCCGCAACAGATACAGGCACGGCCGGCGCGCACGGCCAGGAGCCTGTCCCAGACACGGGAGGTGACATCGATCATCTGCATGGGCTCATCCCTTCCATGACACGCCTCAGCCTGCCTGGGTCTTGGGCAGGGCAAGCAGATCGATATGCCCGACAAGACAGCCGGCCTCGGGGATCTGCTCAAGTCGCGCGGACAGCCAGTCTTGCGCCCGGTCGAAGCCGGCCTCTTGCGCGGCCTCGGCGATGCCGGTGAAAAGCTGTTCCTGAAGCTCGGCATGGCCGGCATCGAGCCGCCACGGGCTCGCCGCGCAATGGACCGCATAGCCCTGCGCGCTCAGGCTGGAGGTGGCGCGCGCCACTGCCTGCGGGCCGAGCGCGGCGCCCAAACCCTTGTTGCGCCGCTGGTGGCTGTTGAAAGCCTCGGTGACGGCCGCGTCATCGCGGTGCTCGACATCCCAGCGCATCACCCCGTCATAGCTGAGCGCGGCATAGAAGGGCAGCGTATGCTGGGCGAGATGTGCGACCAGCTCATCCAGCCAATCCTCGGCGACCAGATCCAGCAGCGCCGAGGCAGTGACGAGATTGGCCCCGCCAAAGGGCACATGCGCCAGATCGCCCATATCGAGGCGATGGGTCTGCGCCTTCGGCTCCAGGAGTTGCGCGATCTGCAACAGATCGGCGTCATGATCCACCAGATGCCAGCTTGCGTCGCCGGGCAGATGGCCATTGAAGGCACGGCAGGTCGAGCCGGTGCCCGCCCCGAGATCGACGATCACCGGCGCCGTACCCGCCGCGCCCGCGGCAGCCGACAGGAGCGCGGGCGCGCGGGCCGCGTGATCTGCGCTTTCGCGCAACCGGAGCCAGTCGGCGGAGAACCCCATGGCTCAGACCTCTGCCTCATACCAGGCGCGGGCGATGTGGCTTTCATGCAGGCTGATCCGCAGCCGCTTGACGCGCCCCGCATCCTTGAGCGCCCCTGCCCCGATCCGGGTCTTCATCGTCTCGAAGATGTGGTGGCAGAGGAATTCGGTGGTGGTGAACTTGCCCTTGAACGCGGCGATCTCGTCAAGATTCTGGTAGCGCAGCGGGGCCAGAGTTTCGGCCAGCGCATCGGTTGCAAGGCCGATATCGACGACCAGGCCATGCGCGTCGATATCCTCGGTGAAGAAGGCCGCATCGACCGTGAAGGTCGCGCCGTGCATGCCCTGCGCGGGGCCGAACACGTCAGCGGGCAGGGAATGGGCGATCATGATATGGTCTCGGACTTCGACAGCGAACATGCAGGGACTCCGTTTGGCGTTCAGTCAGTAACGAATGCGGTGACATAAGGTTTCCGGCGCAGTGAGGATCCCGGTGTAGACCGGCGCGATTTCGCTGAAGGCCGTCTCGCCCGAGATAAGCGCATCGAGGCGCGGATCGCACAAAAGCTCCAGCGCCTTCGAGAGGCGCCGGCGGAAAGTCCAGCGCGCGGCCTGTGCTGGTGGCAGCGCGCCCACCTGCGAGCTGACAAGCTGCAACCGCCGGCTGTGAAACGCCCCGCCCAGTGGCAGCGGCACGGCCGCGTCGCCATGCCAGCTGGCCTCGATGATCCGCGCCTCGGGTGCGGCGATCTCGAAGGCGCGTTGCAGCCCGGCGGCGCTAGCGCTTGCGTGGATCACGACGTCCTGCGCCTCGGGCAGAGCCTCGGGCGGCGCGAAGCGGGCGCCCAACGCAGAGGCGAGACCCGCGCGCGCGGGGTTAATGTCGCTCAGCGTGACCTCGCTGCCCGGAAGCCGCGCGCAGAGATAGGCGACCAGCGCGCCGACCACGCCCGCGCCCAGGACGGCGATGCGGTCTCCGGCCATGGCGCGGCTATCCCAGACGATATTGAGCGCGGTTTCCATATTCGCGCCCAGAATCGCGCGGGCGGGCGGCAAAGCTGCCGGCAGGGGCACGACATTGCCCTCGGGCAGACGGAACCGCGTCTGGTGGGGATGGAGCGCGAAGACGACCTGCCCGCGCGCGGGCCCCTCGACGACCCTCGCGACCGCGCTGTAGCCATACTTGACGGGAAAGGCGAAGCTGCCCTCCTGGAACGGAGCGCGCATGCGCGCGTGCTCGCTTGCGGGCACCGCGCCCTGGTGGACGAGCCGTTCGGTGCCGCGGCTGATGCCGGAAAACAGCATCTCGAGCGCCACGCCCTCGCCTTCCTGCGCGGGGCGCAGCTCGGCCCTGGACGGCGCGACCGACCACAGCGCGCGTGGCGGCTGGCCATGTGCCTCGGCGACAGGCGCGGCTGGCCCTGTCTGGGGATCTGTCTGTGTCATCATGCTGGGAGGGACACTTAGCGTGTCTGGAGAACTGACAAGATGCAGGCCACGCAATCGTGCAGCAAAAGCAGGTCTTTGCGCATGGAGGTGCTGCAGGTGCGTGCATCTGCTGCCAAAGGCATCACCAGTCCGCCTGCGCAGCGCCCGAAGCGCGCACCGGCATTCGACCGAGGCTGATCCGGCGCTAGCTTGAAGATCAGAGGGGTCGCCGATGCCGAGACCCGTGATGGAGGCGCCGATGCACTTGAGTTCCCTGTGGGGCCTGACACGTTCGCTCCTGATCTACTACAACCCCTGGCGGGTGTATCAGATGCGGCGCTTCTATCGCGGCCTTGTCAGCCCCGGGGATCTGGTCTTTGACGTGGGCGCGCATGTCGGCAGCCGCGCGCGGGCGCTGCGCGCGGCCGGGGCGCGGGTCGTCGCGTTCGAGCCGCAGCCGCTCTTTGCGCGTTTCCTTGCCGCCACGCTGCCCCGCGATATCGTGCTCGAACAGGCCGCGCTCGGCGCGCAGGAGGCAGAGGCCGAGATGGTGGTCTCCAGCCGGCATCCCACTGTTTCGTCCTTGCGCGGCTCGCTTGCGCAGGAGGCCGCGGCGATGCCGGGGTTCGAGCATGTCCGCTGGGACCGGCGCGCGCGCGTGCAGGTGACCTCGCTCGATGCGGCGATCGCCCGCCACGGGCGGCCCGTCCTCGTCAAGATCGATGTCGAGGGGTTCGAGCCCGAAGTGCTTTCAGGGCTGAGCGCGCCTGTCGCGCTGGTTTCGGTCGAATACCTGCCGAGCCTGCCCGAGGTCGGCCTGAAGTCGATAATCATGCTCAGCGCGCTTGGGCATTACGAGTTCAACGCGGTCGCGGGCGAGGACAGGCGGTTTCTGTGGCCCGACTGGCGCTCGGAAGCAGAGATCCGCGCCTGGCTTGCTGCATTGCCGCCCGAGGGAGGCTCTGGCGATATCTATGCGCGGCTGGTCGAGGGCACCGCGGAGCGCAGGATCGCTGCGACCTGATCGAAGAGCGCGGGCGCGGCCGCGATCACGCTGCCGGTCGCCTCGGGCGGGGCCTGGCTGTGCCATCCCTCGACCTGGGCACCGGCCTCGCGCGCGATGACCATCCCTGCGGCGATGTCCCAGGGCTGCAGGCGGCGCTCCCAGAACCCGTCAAGCCGGCCGGCCCCGACATAGGCAAGATCGAGCGCCGCAGCACCCATCCGGCGCACGCCAGCGCAATGGGGCATCAGTCGGGCCAGATCCGCTGCGTGATCATCGATATGAGCCATCGTGCCGAAGGGAATGCCGGTGCCGAAGAGCGCGCCTTGCAAGGCGGGGGATGCTGCGACGCGAAGAGGCGTGTCATTGCAGAACGCGCCTGCGCCCTTGCGCGCGTGGAAGCATTCGTCGCGCAGCGGGTCATGGATGACACCGATCCGGCGCACGCCATCCACCTCGAGCGCGATGGAGACGGCCCAATGCCCGATCCCGCGCAGGAAATTGGTCGTCCCGTCAAGCGGATCGACGATCCAGACCCGGCCGTTCGAGGCCGCCTCGGCCGCACTTTCCTCGCCCAGCCAGCCGTCGCCATGCCTGCACAGTTCGCTGCGCAGAAGTGCCTCGGCCTCGCGGTCGGCTTGCGAGACGAAATCGCCCGCGCCTTTCTCGTCGATCATCAGCTCGCCCCGGCGCGCCCAGAACGACAGGAGCAGATCGCCCGCGACCCGCGCAGCAGCACAAGCCCGGTCAAGATCCGCGCGATCCTGCGCCACGGTCATGGGCGCGCCTCGGCTGCAGGGGCTATCCCCGCGTGAACCCGCCCAACGGGATCGAGCGCGATCCGCGCCGTGTCGTCCCAGTCAGGCAGTCGCGCGCCCGCCGCGCGGGCGCCTACGCTGAATTCCGCGTGCATACGCGCATCCTCCAGCAGCGCGCGCAGGGCGGCGGCAAAGGCCGCGGTCTCATCGGGGGGCGTCAGGATGCCGGCCTCGTCCGGCACGGTCTGCACCACTGCGCCCACGCGGCAACTTACCACGGGCAGGCCGTGCAACTGCGCCTCGGCCAGCGCCATGCCGAAGCCCTCATAGCGGGTGGCGAGCGCGAAGAGATGCGCGCGGGCGAAATG
>SLKB01000274.1 GCA_007134805.1 Paracoccaceae bacterium | reverse complement strand
TTGTTGTTGCCGGTGGTGTGGAAGGCCCAGACATGCACGATCACCAGCCCGAGGATCACGAAGGGCAGCAGGTAATGCAGGCTGAAGAAGCGGTTCAGGGCCGCGTTATCGACTGCCGGTCCGCCGAGGATCCAGGTCTGCAGCATCTCGCCGATGCCGGGGATCGCGCCGAAGAGGCCCGTGATCACTGTGGCACCCCAGAACGACATCTGACCCCAGGGCAGGACATAGCCCATGAAGGCCGTGGCCATCATCAGCAGGTAGATCAGCATCCCGATGATCCAGGTGATCTCGCGCGGGGACTTGTAGCTGCCGTAATACATGCTGCGGAACATGTGCAGATACACTGCGAAGAAGAACAGCATCGCCCCGTTCTGGTGCAGATAGCGCATCATGTGCCCGCCATTCACGTTGCGCATGATGTGCTCGACGCTTGCGAAAGCGAAATCGACATGGGGCGTGTAGTGCATCGCCAATACAATGCCTGTCACGATCTGCAAGATCAGGCATAGCATCAGGACGATGCCCCAGATCCACATCCAGTTCAGGTTCTTGGGGGTCGGGATCATGATCGTGTCGTAGATCAGCCCGACAATCGGAAGCCGGGTGTGAATCCACTTCTCGGAATTCGACTTCGGCTCGTAATGGTCGTGGGGAATTCCAGACATGCGCGTAACTCCTTACCCGAGCTGGATTGTTGAATCGTCGACGAAGGACGCCACCGGGATGTGCAGGTTTTCCGGTGCCGGCCCACGCCGGATGCGTCCGGCAGTGTCATAATGCGAGCCGTGGCAGGGGCAGAACCATCCGTTGAAATCCCCGGCGCCATTGCCCAGCGGCACACAGCCCAGATGCGTGCACACGCCGGTCATCACCAGCCATTCGCCATCCTCGTCAAGCGTGCGGTTCGCGTCGAGCGCATCGGTGCCCGGACGGTTGGGGTTCTGCGAGGAGCGGTCGATCGAGAGATCGTCGAGCGTGACCGCACGACCTTCCTCGATTTCCTCGGCGGTGCGACGGCGCACGAAGACCGGCTTGCCGAGGTAATTGACAGTGACCTGACCGCCCGGCTCCAGCCCGCCGATATCGACGAAGATCGTCGAGAGGGCCTGAACATCGGCAGAGGGATTCATCTGGTTGACCAGCGGCCAGACTGCGGCGCCCACGGTCACAACACCTGCACCGGCAGTAGCGTAATATATGAAGTCGCGTCGGGTGCTTTCTGTCTCGTCAGCTTGTGACACAGGCGTTCTCCCTTCCAGTAGGTTACCTTGCTGCAAACATCGATCCGGTCGCAGCGAGACTGCAACCATCTGATGGATTTATTTAGCGAGGTTTCGCAATCACGTCCAGCCGACAAACCGGGTTAAGGTGTCGCAGGGCGGGTGTTTTCGGGCCCGTTCGACCGCTCCGGGGGGCGGATGCATGTGGTTGCGCAATCATCCGGGCGGGGCAGTGGCGATCATGCTGTCACGCGCTGCAAAGTGGTCGTGCCAGCCGGCAAGACCGGGGTGCCCGTCGCGCCATGCGCGCGGCGCGTGGCGCAGATCAAGATAGCCAAGGCTGCAGGCAAGCGCGATCTGGCCGATACAGAGGGGCCCGGCCAGATATGCCAGCCAGCGCGCTTCGAGCACCTCGAGGCTGCGCGCAATCTTGGACCATTGCGCCTCGACCAGGGGCGGGTGCTGCGCGGCTTCGGGGCGCAGCCGGTATTCATAGACCATGAGAAGTGCGGCGTCGGTCATGCCGTCCGCCATCGCCTCCAGCGTCATCGCGTCCCAGCGGCGCGGACCCGGCGGGTAATAGCCCGATCCGGCCCTTGCATCGAGATACTGGCAGATCACCCGGCTGTCATAGAGTGCCGCGCCATCGGCCCGGGTCAGCGTGGGCACCTTGCCCAGCGGATTGAACGCGACGGGTGCCGTCCCCGGATCAAGCGGCGTGCCCGACGCGGCCACAAGTTCGAGTTGATCGGCGAGGCCCGCTTCATGGGCCAGCACCATGACCTTGCGCACATAGGGAGAGGTTTGGCTGTGATAGAGCGTGAGCCCGCTCATACCCGCCGCATCCTGATCCTTCCAAGGGCGGCCGCGTCGATCTCGATCCCGGGGCCGCGCGTCCCGAAGCGAATGACGCGGCGAAACCGCGTCGCGGCATTGACCTGTTCGCGGTCGCGGGGGCGATGGGTCGCGACACCTTCGGGCATCTGGTCGAAGGCATCTTCGACGCGCTGATCCGTGTGTCCCGGCTGGATCTGCCGGGCGAGCGCATAGCCCGCGAGCGCGATGGCGCCGTATTTCGCGGCCGCGGCCGCAATGGGGGCGAGGGGCAGGGGCATGGGCGGGTCTCCGTCAATCACCTCAGGACAGTAACATCCTCGGGGCATTTGTCCATTCACACTATGTCATGGCGCAGGCGCGGGCGGTTTCAGGCCACCATGCGGCAGATTGGGCGCGAGCGAGGCCGAAGGGTCCACCGCGATCCGCGCGAGCGGCCAGACCAGCGTCACATGCGCCCCGGTCAGCGTCCGAAGCTGCTGCGTCGTTGCGCCATTGGCAAACTCCACCTTCGCGCCCGAACGTTCGAGCAGGGTCTTCGCGATGAACAGGCC
>SLKB01000043.1 GCA_007134805.1 Paracoccaceae bacterium | reverse complement strand
CGTCGTCTCGTCAAGCCGGCGCTGGGCTTCGTCCATAGTGATGCGCTGACGCTCGAGCGCGGCGCGGGCCTGATCAAGCCGCGCCTCGGCCTGCGCTTCAGCCTGCCTGCGCCCCACAAGGGCCGCGCGTGCCGCAGCCCTCGCGAGTTGGGCGTCTTCAAGGGCTGCATCCGTGGCAATACCGCGCGCGCTCAACCCCTCGATCCGGTCAAGCGCGCGCGCGCGCAGATCATACTGAAGCTGCGCCGCTTCGACATCTTCGGCCGCGAGACCCATGGCGCGGTCCGCATCGCGCAATTCCGCCTCGGCCCGTGCCATGTCCGAGCGCGCGAGCGCCAGTGCCGTTGCCGCATCGGCCGGATCGAGGCGTGCGAGGATCTGCCCCTCCTCGACTCGCGCGCCATCCTCGACCCCGTCAGAAAGCTCCAGAATGCGTCCCGAGACGGGCGCGCGCAGATCGAGGGCGCGGCGCGTGCGCACCTCGCCAAAGGCCGAAAGGACGGGCGTGACCTCCTGCGCGGTGACCGTCACGGCACGCACGGTAAAGACGCGTTCGCGGGATTCGGCAGGGCGGCCCGGGGCATCGGCGCGCGACTGCACGGCGGTCATCACCGTGTAGGCCGCATACCCGAGCGCTGCAGCCGAGAGGGCCACAAGAAACAGCGCAATCAGGCTGCGGGTGAGAAAACGCATGGCACCTCCTGGGGCGCGGGGCACTGATCGGTTACGCGCGAGGATGCACGCCGGTTCACACCCCTGAAACGCGGCCGCATGCTATTTCCGTCGCAAATGTTCGTCGAGCCTCGGAAAGATCTCGACAAAATTGCAGGGCCGGTGCCGATAATCGAATTGTGGAGCGAGGATTTCGTCCCAGGCATCGCGGCAGGCCCCGGGTGAGCCGGGCAATGCAAAGAGATATGTGCCCTGAGCCACCCCAGCACAAGCCCGCGACTGGATCGCCGAGGTGCCGATCTTCTGCATCGAGACGAGGGTAAAGACTGTTCCGAAGGCCTCGATTTCCTTCTCGTAGACATCGCGATGCGCCTCGACCGTGACATCGCGACCCGTGAGTCCTGTGCCTCCGGTAGTCAGGATGGCGTCAATCGCAGGGTCGGCACACCAGGCCTGCAATTGATCGGCGATCTCACCGCGCTCATCGGGCAGAATGGCACGCGCGGCCAGCGTGTGACCGGCTCCGGTGATGCACGCGGCCAGCAGATCACCGGACTTGTCGGTGTCGAGCACGCGCGTATCAGACACGGTCAGCACGGCAAAACGCACGGGCAGGAAGGGTTTTTCAGAATCGATCCGGGTCATTCAGTCGGTCCTCAACATGGCTTGAAGCGCAAGGAGATCGGCCCAGGCATCTCGTTTGGCAGCGGGGTTTCGTAACAGATAGGCCGGGTGCAGCATGGGCATGGCCGGGCGGCCCAGGCACTCGCGCAGCTGCCCGCGGATGCGGGTTATGCCCTCGGAGGTCTCCAGCAGCGTCATGGCCGAGATCCGGCCCATCAGCACAAGGATATCGGGCGCTGCGAGGACGATATGGCGAAGGACAAAGGGGCGCAGCATGGCGCGCTCATCAACCGACGGGTCCCGGTTCTGTGGCGGGCGCCAGGGCAGGATGTTCGTTATATAGAGCGCGCGCGCGAGGTCCGGCGCGTGGCGGTCCATCCCGATCGCGGCGAACATCCGGTCAAGCAACTGCCCCGCCTCGCCGACGAAGGGTTTGCCCAACCGGTCTTCATCGCGCCCGGGCGCTTCGCCGACAATCATGACGCGCGCATCCGCACGCCCGTCGGAGAAGACGAGGTTGCGCGCCCCGAGTTTCAGCTCGCAATGCGCGAAAGCGTCCATCGCGGCGTGCAACTCCTCCAGGGTCTGGGCGGCTGCCGCGAGGGCTTGCGCTTCGGCCACCGGATCTGGCGCAGGCGCCG
Organism: Paracoccaceae bacterium; assembly: GCA_007134805.1. Lineage (GTDB taxonomy): Bacteria > Pseudomonadota > Alphaproteobacteria > Rhodobacterales > Rhodobacteraceae > Roseinatronobacter. Next base: position 687 of record SLKB01000043.1, on the reverse strand, counting down.
GCGCATCCATGTGCGCCGCGCCAGGCGCAGCTGGTTTGGGCGGCGCGGCATAGCGGTTGATCGGCGCGTCGCAGATCGCCTCGGTCGCGCCCAGCTCGACCTGCCATTCGAGCGCGGCGCGGGCCATGTGCCAATCGGCCATCGGTGTCTGGGGCGATGTCATGTCCATGTGCTAGTCTGCCACGCCGCGCGCGTAAAGCAGCCTTGTCGTCGCGGGGTCCGGTTTCTATAACGGGCGCAGGTGCAGCGCCGTGGGGACGCCATGACATTCAAGCAAGATCACCTTCTGGGAATCGAGCCGCTGCACCCTCTCGAGATCACCGAGATTCTCGACCTTGCCAATGAATATGTCGCGCTCAACCGATCGGTCGAGAAGCATGCGACCGTGCTTTCAGGCATGACACAGGTGAACATGTTCTTCGAGGCATCGACCCGCACCCAGGCGAGTTTCGAGTTGGCCGGCAAGCGGCTCGGTGCAGATGTGATGAGCATGGCGATGGCGCAGTCGAGTCTCAAGAAGGGCGAGACGCTCATCGACACGGCGCTCACGCTCAATGCGATGCACCCCGATCTTCTGGTCGTGCGACACCCGAATTCGGGCGCGGTCGCGCTGCTCGCGCAGAAGGTCAACTGTGCCGTGCTGAACGCGGGCGACGGGCGGCATGAGCACCCGACGCAAGCGCTGCT
>SLKB01000285.1 GCA_007134805.1 Paracoccaceae bacterium | reverse complement strand
TCCCTGACGTCCCTGCGCTGGCAGGGCCTTCGCCCAGTTGCTCACGTAGGACGCGCCGCTTGACCTCTTGCACCTCGCCGGGTTTCAGGTTGCCCAATTGAAACGGACCATAGCTTATCCGGATCAGCCGGTTGACGCTCAGCCCGACTTCCGTCAACGCGCGACGGATTTCGCGGTTGCGCCCCTCGCGCAACCCGATCGTCAGCCAGGCATTCGCGCCCTGCTGCCGGTCGATGCTGACGATCATCGGCTGGAAACGCTCTCCCTCGATCGACAATCCGTCGCGCAGCGGCGCAAGGGTCGTGTCGCTGGGGGTGCCGTTCACGCGGACGCGATATTTACGCAGCCAGCCGGTCGAGGGCAACTCAAGGCGCCGTTTCAACTCGCCGTCATTGGTAAGCAGCAAGAGCCCCTCGGAAGTGAGATCCAGCCGACCAACCGAGATTACCCGTGGCAAGCCCTCGGGCAAATTGTCGAATACAGTCGGCCGACCCTTCTCGTCGCGTAGGCTTGTCACCAGCCCGACGGGTTTGTGATAAAGCCATAGCCGCGCTTCCTCACGCTCCGGCAGAGGCTTGCCATCAACCGTGATCCTGTCCTTGTCGGTGACGTTCAGCGCCGGGCTCTCGATGCGCGCGCCGTTGACGCAGACGCGTCCCGCAGCGATCAGTTCCTCGGCCCCGCGCCTTGATGCGACGCCTGCGCGCGCCAGCACCTTGGCGATGCGCGCAGCGCCCGGATCACGCGGCGGCTCGGCCATCAATGCGCCTCCGCCCAAGTGTGGCCCGTGCCCGCGTCGACCACCAGCGGCACATCGAGATGCACGACCGGATCAGCGGCCCCCTCCATCACCTCGCGGACACGCGCGATCGTTGGGGCGACCGCGTCCTCCGGCACCTCGAAGACAAGCTCGTCATGCACCTGCAAGAGCATCCGCGCAGGCAGTTCGCCGAGAGCCTCGGGCAGCCGGATCATGGCGCGGCGGATTATGTCGGCAGCCGTGCCCTGGATGGGCGCATTGATTGCCGCGCGGCGCGCGAACCCGGCGCCGGGGCCCTTGGCGTTGATATCTGGCGTGTGGATGCGGCGGGCAAACAGGGTCTCGACCCGCCCGTGTTTCTTCGCAAAGGCGACCGTGTCATCCATATAGGCGCGGATCCCGGGGAAGCGCTCGAAATAGGTGTCGATGAACTCCTGCGCCTCGGCCCGCGGAATGCGCAGATTGCGCGCGAGCCCATAGCCCGAGATGCCGTAGATCACGCCGAAATTGATCGCCTTGGCCTGACGGCGGATCTCCGGGGTCATCTGGTCGAGCGGCACGCCGAACATCTGCGAGGCGGTCATCGCGTGAATGTCTTGCCCCTCGCGAAACGCGGCCTTGAGACTATCGATGCCGGCGATATGCGCAAGGATGCGCAGCTCGATCTGGCTGTAGTCGAGCGCGACCAGCAGATGTCCCGGCTCGGCCACGAAGGCAGTGCGGATGCGCCGACCTTCCTCGGTGCGGATTGGGATGTTCTGCAGGTTCGGATCGGTCGAGGACAGCCGCCCCGTGACAGCGCCGGTGATCACATAGGAGGTGTGCACGCGCCCGGTCTCAGGGTGGATATGGTCCTGCAGCGCGTCAGTGTAGGTCGATTTCAGTTTGGCGATCTGCCGCCAGTCGAGCACGCGCGCGGGCAATTCGTGCCCCTCGGCGGCGAGGTCTTCGAGCACGTCGGCACCGGTCGCATAGGCGCCCGTCTTGCCCTTCTTGCCACCCTCGAGTGCCATCTTGTCGAACAGGATCTCGCCCAGTTGCTTGGGGCTGCCGACATTGAATGTCTCGCCGGCAAGCGCGTGGATCTCGGCCTCGAGCCCTGCCATCTTCTGCGCGAATGCGTTCGACATGCGCGAGAGCACGTCGCGGTCGACCTTGATGCCGGAACGCTCCATCGCCGCCAGCACCGGAACGAGCGGGCGCTCGAGCCCCTCATAGACGCGGGTGACACGCGCGGCATGTAGGCGCGGCTTGAAGAGTTGCCACAGGCGCAGGGTGATGTCGGCGTCCTCTGCGGCATAGCGGGTTGCGAGCTCGATCTCGACCTTGTCGAAGGTGATCGCGGATTTGCCCACGCCCAGCAGCGTCTTGATCGCGATCGGCTGGTGATTGAGGTAGCGGTCCGAGAGTGTGTCCATGCCGTGACCGTGCAACCCGCCGTGCAGCGCGTAGCTCATGAGCATCGTGTCGTCGATTGGCGCAACCGCGATGCCCAGCCCTGCGAAGATCTTGGCATCATATTTCATGTTCTGGCCGATCTTGAGAACCGATGCGTCCTCGAGCATCGGGCGCAGGGCGTCGAGCGCAACTTGAAGTGCGATCTGCCCGTCCCGGAGCCCGCTTTCATCGAAGAGCCCCGCACCGCCCGCGCGATGGCCGAGCGGGATATACGCCGCGCGGCCGGGTTCGATGCACAGCGAGATCCCGACGAGATCGGCGCGCATCTCGTCAAGCGAGGTCGTTTCGGTGTCGACCGCGACGCGGCCCGCCTCATGGATCGCGGTAACCCATTCGGCGAGGGTCTCAAGATCGCAGATGCAGGTATATTCCGCAGATTCGAAGTTGGCCTGGTCAGGTGCGGCCGGCACGCCGCCGGGTGCAGGGGGCTCGGCCGGGGTGGCAGGCAAAGCCGGAGGTTCAGTTCCGAACTTGTCGGCAACGCGGCGCGTGAGCGTACGGAATTCCATCTGGTTGAGGAAGGCGAGCAGCGCATCGGCGTCCGGGGGGCGGACCTCCAGATCCTCGAGCGCGACCTTGAGCGGGGTTTGAGTATCGAGCGTGACCAGTTTCTTCGAGACGCGGATCATCTCCGCATGCTCGATCAGTGTCTGGCGCCGCTTGGTCTGGGGGATCTCCTCCGCGCGGTCCAGAAGCGTCTCGAGATCGCCAAACTCGCGGATAAGGAGGGCCGCGGTCTTGACCCCGATGCCGGGTGCTCCGGGGATGTTGTCGACCGAGTCACCCGCGAGCGCCTGGACATCGACCACCTTGTTGGGGCCCACGCCGAATTTCTCTTCCACCTCTGCCACGCCGATACGCTTGTTCTTCATCGCGTCGAGCAACTCGACCCCGTCTCCGACGAGCTGCATCAGATCCTTGTCGGACGAAATGATCGTCACCCGCCCACCAGCGTCGCGCGCTTGGCAGGCCAGCGTGGCGATGATGTCGTCCGCCTCGTAATCCTCGATCTCGATCGTGGCGAGGTTGAAGGCACGGCTCGCATCGCGCGTGAGCGGGAATTGCGGACGCAGATCCTCAGGGGGCTCCGGGCGGTTGGCCTTGTACTTGTCGTAGATCTCGTTGCGGAAGGTCTTCGAGGAGTAGTCGAAGATCACGGCGGCATGCGTCGGTGCGTCTGCACTGGTGTCATTCTCACCGAGATATTTCCAGAGCATGTTGCAGAAACCGGCCACCGCGCCCACTGGCAACCCGTCGGATTTGCGCGTGAGCGGTGGCAGCGCGTGATAGGCCCGGAAGATATAGGCCGACCCGTCGATTAGATGCAGATGGCACCCCTTGCCGAACCCCGGCGCGGTATCGTTCATCACGTTCCCCTGTGGTACAACGCCCCCTCAAGCGGCCGTGTCACCGGCGAAATCGCTATGGATGAAGCGCTTGTCGCAATAGGCGCATTCAACCATGCCGGTCTCGTAGGACAGCGACAGCCAGACCCGTGGATGCCCGAGCGCCCCCTCGCCACCATCGCAACTCACGCGCATGGCGCTGACGATTTCGGTCTCGGGGGCGTCATGTTCGGGGATGGGTGTCATGGCTGTGACCTTTCAAGAATTCCGTCCCGGACCATACCCGATCCTGCGAGGCAGACAAGGGCCGACGGGCGCGGCGTGAGGTGGCAGGCTCAACCCGCCGGGGGCGCGACGCTGTCACCCGACCGGCCACGCAATGCGCCAAGCTCGACCAGCGCCCAGATCGTCACGACCATGGAAACCACCGCAAGGCTCATCGCGAAGGGGCCGGGAACGAGCATGTCGCCGCCATGCATCATCTCCATTCCGGACAACTCGGCCCCGTTGTGCATCGGGCCGATTTCCGGCGCAGAGCGATAGCCGATCCGGAAGGTATCGATGATCGAGAAGAGCGCACCGGGCGCGAAATAGATCGCCAGCCGCGGCATCGGCGGCTTGCCCTGATCGGCGAGCCGCTTGGTCGCAAGCGCTGCCGCCGGATAGAGGACCCCGAGCGAGATGAGCAGCATTACCACCCGGCCGGCTTGGGATGGCCCGAAGAGTGTCCCCACAATGATCGCGGCGAAGATCATTGCGATGAACAGGATCGCGACACCAAGCCAGAACTGGCTGCGCGGGATGCGCCCGGCGAAAGAGGTAAGCAAGGGCAGCATGGCGACTCCTTTCTGTCAGAAATGCTTTCGATTTCCAGCCAGAGGCTAATGCTTCAGCGCCTGGACGCAAGCATGCGCACCCCGTGTTCGACCCGTCGCGCCGCTCTCTGCCGCTTTCAATTTGTGCAAATGCGCTTATGTAGCGCGCAACAGAGCAAGATGGCAGGGGGCTGGCATGGTCGAGAATGCGATCGAGATCACGGGGTTGAATAAGGTCTATGCGGGCTCGAAAGGGGCGCTACCGAAAACCGCGCTTGAAGATGTGGATCTTTCGATCCCGAAGGGGTCCATCTTCGGTCTTCTCGGCCCCAACGGGGCCGGCAAATCGACGCTGATCAATATTCTTGCCGGGCTGGTGACCAAGACCTCCGGTCAGGTCCTGATCTGGGGCTTCGATCAGGACGTGAACCCGCGCCAGTCGCGCGCCTCGATTGGGGTCATGCCGCAGGAGTTGAATATCGATCCGTTCTTCACCCCGCGCGGCGCGCTTGAAGTGCAGGCGGGCCTCTATGGCGTGCCGCGCGCGCAGCGCCGCACTGATGCGATCCTTGCGCTGATCGGTTTGGCCGACAAGGCCGAGGCCTATGCGCGCACGCTCTCTGGCGGGATGCGCCGCCGCCTTCTGCTGGGCAAGGCGATGGTGCATGCGCCGCAGGTTCTTGTCCTCGACGAGCCGACCGCCGGGGTCGATATTGAACTGCGTCAGATGCTCTGGGACAATGTGCGCATGCTCAATGAACAGGGCATGACCATCATCCTGACGACGCATTACCTCGAAGAAGCCGAGGCCATGTGCGACGAGATCGCGATCATCAACCATGGCAAGGTGGTGGTGCGGGACCGCACGGCCGCACTTCTGGGCAGGCTGGATGCGAAGACGCTGGTCCTGCATCTTGACGGGCCCGTGCCCGATCTGCGCCTGCCCGAAGGGGTGAGTGCTGAGGCACGGGATGATGGCGTGCTGACGTTGACCTATCGGCGCGGGCAGGTGACTGCCGGCGTGCTTCTGGCCGCTGTGACCGAGGCGGGCGGCGTGATCACGGATGTCACGTCTCAGGAAGCCGATCTGGAGGATGTCTTTCTCTCTCTTACGACTGGAAAGGCGGCCTGATCCTGCAGGCAGGAGTGCAGATCGGCCCAGCCGCAGGCGCGCGCGAGCGCCTCGGCGTCATGGCTTGTGTCGAGCGCCATGTCCTGTCGTACGGCGCGTCCGGTGAAATTGTGCCAGCGCGCGCGCCAGAGCTGGTGCCCGGTTTTCGAGATCTTGATAACGGGGCTGCGCAAGGGTAGAGCCTCGGCCCACTTGCGTCGCATGTAGCGATAGGCGTGCCCGAAACTCGCGTCGAGCTGGTCCTTGTAGGTGTCATTATGGATGAGCGGCAGATTGGCCGCGTAGGCTCCCAGCCCGGCTGCGCGGGCTGAGGCAACGATATCTGTCCCGTGCAGGTGAAAACCGGGCAGCGCGTCGTCGAAACGCAGCCCCGAGGCGCGACGCACCACGATCAGCAATTCGTCGACCGACTGGACCGCAACAGGCCCGAGCGCCACGCGGCCCACGATGCTGCTCAGGGAACTCGACCAGACCGGCCCATACCCGGCGCCGTCCAGCGCGACGCCGTAGGCGCCGATGACCGCCCAGTCTGGGTAGCGTTCCTCGATCTCGGCGATGCGCTGGTCGAGTAACGCAAACCACCCGCGTGGCAGGTATACATCCTGATGCACAAAAACGACGATCTCGGCATCGGTGGCCTCCAATCCGGCATTATGCGCGGCGCCCGCACAGTGCGCTCCGGTGATCACATGTGGATCCGTCACCGAGGCCCCGATATCGGGCGAGCGCATCAGATTGCCCGCCAGAACCGCCGGGTGATTGCTTGCGCAGACCAAGGCGATACGGTCAGCCATGCGCCGGAGGGTCCTCGGTGTTGCGGATGCTCAAACGGGTGATCCGGTTGCCTTCGCGCGCAAGCACCTTGAATCGGCAGGAATGGAAGGAAAACACCTGCCCCTCGTCAGGAATTGTCTGCGCCTCGTGGATCACGAGACCCGCGACAGTCACCGCCTCTTCATCGGGCAGGGACCAGTCCATAGTGCGGTTCAGATCGCGGATTGTCATGGCACCGTCGACAAGGACCTCGCCGCTCTCGGTCCACTCTACCTCGGGCGCGTGAGTGGTGTCGTATTCATCCTCGATCTCGCCCACGATCTCCTCGAGGATGTCTTCCAGCGTGATCAGACCGTGCAGGGCCCCGTATTCGTCGACGACGAGGGCGAAATGGCGGCGCAGGCGCAGGAATTCCTGCATCTGCTCGTCAAGCGGGGTCGTCTCGGGGACGAAATACGGGGTGCGGGACAGCCCCGCGATATCGAGCTGGTCGATTGCCGCGTAATCGCCGCCTGCGTCGAGCACGAGGCGATGCATCTCGCGCACGAGGTCGCGCGCATAGAGCACGCCGATAATGTTCTCGGGATCCTCGCGGTAGAGCGGCAGGCGCGAGTGTGGCGAATTGATGCATTGGGCGATCACATCCGCGATCGGGTCGTCGGCATTCACGGTTTCGATCTGGCTGCGATGGCGCATGATTTCCTCGACCGTGCGTTCTGATAGGTCAAGCGCGCCCAGAAGCCTGTCCCGATGCTCCTTCTCGACCGACCCGCTCGAATGCCCGAGCGCAAGGGTCCCGGCAATCTCTTCATGAACAGACATGATGTTGCTGTCGGGGTCGATCCGGACACCGAAGAGCGCCAGCACCCGCCGTACCACCCATCGCACCACCGTCACGACGGGCGAGAAGACCGCCACCACCACTCGCAGGGCAGGGGCCACACGCATCGCTGCGCTTTCAGGCGTCGAGATCGCGTAGGTCTTGGGCAACACCTCGGCGAAGATCAGCACAAGGAGCGTCATCACCAGTGTCGCGAGCGCTACGCCGCTGTCACCGAAAAGTTTCGTGAAAAGCGCGGTCGCCAGAGAGGCGGCGAGGATATTGACGAGGTTGTTGCCAAGCAGGATCGCGCCGATCAACCTTTCGGTGTCATCGGTCAGTGCAAGCGCGCGCTCGGCCCCGATCGCGCCCTTGTCGGCCTGCGCCTTCAGCTTGCCCCTGCTTGATGCAGTCAGCGCTGTCTCCGAACCTGAAAAGAAGCCCGATACGATGAGAAGCCCCAGAATGCCGAGCACAGTGACCCAGAAGGCTGTGTCAAGATAGGCGGCGATCTCGCCCATGATGTTCAGATCCTCGAAACCGGGCGCAGACCCAATCATTCGCGACTTTACGGGCAGCGCCGTCGCCCGTCCAGCCCGCCCATGCGCGCATGTCTTGACGCCTGCGCTGCTTTTGGCCATCAGGCAGGGCATGTTTCAACCCGACACGCTCAAGCAGATCACCCGCCGATTCGGCTACATCGAGGCGCGCCTGATGGAGGGGGCCTCGGGCGAGGATATCGCCGTGCTCACGCGCGAATACTCCGAACTGAAGCCCGTCGTCGCCCAAATCGAGGCCTGGCAGAAAGCGATCCGTGATCGCGCCGAGGCGCAGACGATGATGTCTGACCCCGAAATGGCCGCCCTCGCCCGCGAGGAACTCGCGCGCATCGAGGCCGATCTGCCTACGCTCGAGAAATTGCTGCGCCGCGCGCTTCTGCCCAAGGACGCAGCCGACGCCCGCCCCGCGCTGATCGAGTTGCGCCCGGGCACTGGCGGGGATGAGGCAGGGCTCTTCGCGGCCGATCTCATGCGCATGTATCAGCGCTACGCCGAGGCGCGCGGCTGGCAGGTGCAACTCATCACCCTGTCCGAGACGGAACTTGGGGGCCTACGCGAGGCTGTGATGCGGATTGCGGGCGAAGGGGTGTTCGCGCGGCTGAAGTTCGAATCCGGTGTCCATCGCGTCCAGCGCGTGCCCGTAACGGAATCGGGCGGCCGCATCCACACCTCGGCCGCGACGGTCGCGGTCCTGCCCGAGGCCGAAGCAGTCGATATCGACATTCCCACATCCGACCTGCGGATCGACACCATGCGCGCCTCGGGGGCGGGGGGGCAGCATGTCAACACGACGGACTCGGCCGTGCGGATCACGCATATGCCCAGCGGAATCGTGGTGACCTCTTCCGAGAAATCGCAGCACCAGAACCGGATGCTTGCGATGCAGGTCCTGCGCGCCAAGCTCTATGATCTCGAACGCCAGCGTTTGGCCGATCAGCGTGCAAGCGCCCGCAAGGCGCAGGTTGGCTCTGGCGACCGCTCCGAGCGGATCCGGACCTATAATTTCCCGCAGGGCCGCGTGACTGATCACCGCATCAACCTGACGCTCTACAAGCTCGACGCAGTGATGCAGGGAGATCTTGATGAGGTGATCGATGCGCTGACCGCCGCCGATCAGGCCGCGCGCCTCGCCGAGATGGAGGCATGAGCAACGCGCGTTCGTTGCTGGAGGCGGGTGTGGCCAGGCTCCGCGCAGCGGGGATCGAGGGCGCGCCACGGGATGCGCGCCGGCTCATGGCCCATGCGCTGGGCGTGGACGCGGCGCGCCTGCTGCTTGCCATGACCGATCCTGTCAACGATGCGCAGCGGCAGCGTTTCTGCGCGGCAATTGCGGCGCGCGCGCGCCAACAACCGGTTGCCCAGATCACGGGCCAGAGGCTTTTCTGGGGGCGCGGGTTTCGCGTGACCTCCGATGTGCTTGATCCCCGACCCGAAACTGAAATCTTGATCGCGGCCGCCCTGGGACAGTCGTTTTCGCGCGTGCTGGACCTTGGCACTGGTTCGGGCGCGATCCTGCTGAGCCTTCTGGCCGAGCGCCCACAGGCACAAGGTGTCGGCACCGATCTGTCCCGAACTGCGCTTGACGTTGCGCAAGGGAACGCCCGCGCCCTCGGACTTGCGGATCGGGCAGAGTGGATTGTGGCGGATTGGCTTGACGGGATTTCGGGGCGCTTTGACCTGATCGTGTCAAATCCGCCATATCTATCGGCGCAGGAACATGCCGAACTTGCCGAGGATGTTCGGCTCTGGGAGCCGCGCATGGCGCTGGTGCCACACGACGATGACGGACGCGGGCTTGTTGCATATCGGCAAATTTCTGCGCGTGCGCGTGCGCATCTGGTGACCGGCGGGTGGCTGATGGTCGAAATCGGGCCAAGCCAGGGCGCGGATGTTCGGGAATTCCTGGCAAAGGCAGGGTTTATGGAACTCCAGATCCTCCGCGATCTGGATGGGCGCGACCGCGTGGTGATGGGCCGAAATCAAGCGGCACTTGCATATGAATGAGAAGAATTCCGCGATATTGGGGGAAATTGAGTGAATTTTTACGGGCAGAGGGCTTGCCATGGCGCTGAAGCCATGGCACATCAAGGATACAGGAAGACGCGCCGGTGGCGCGCTGAACTGATAATTCCCATTCAGCAGCCTGGGTGACCCTGAAAAGGGTTTGCAAAGGTGCAGGCTGCACATCATGCCCGACACGGCAGGACAAAACAGAGAATGAGATCACCCAACAAACGTTCGCGTTCGAAATCGAACCGGCCGAAATCGCTCGGCAATATTGTCAACCGCGTCTTTGACAGTTCTGGCCCAGAAGGCAAGGTGCGCGGAACGCCTCAGCAGATTATCGAGAAATATCAAGTTCTTGCGAGAGACGCACAACTTTCGAACGATCGCGTTGCAGCAGAGAACTTCCAACAGCATGCCGAGCATTACACCCGCATGCTGGCGCAGGCCCAGCGCGAGATGCAGGCCGAGCAGGAAGCGCGTCGCCAGCAGCAGGAAGACCGCAATCGCCATCTGCAGGAAGAGCGTGCAAACGCGAATCAGCGCCGCCAGGATAATCGGCGCAGCGATGACGAACCGGCCCCGCAGCAGCAGCCGGCGCGTCAGGAGGCGGAACCCGCGAGAGCGGCGACCAGCCATGACAGTTTTTCGGTCCAAGATGTCAGCGACGGCACCGAAAACGGCGTCCTGGTCGAGACGCCAGAAAGTAGCGCATCCCTGTCGACCGAGGCAGAGCCTGAGCAGACGCCCAAGCCCAAACCTGCCAACCGGCGCAAACCGCGCCCCCGGCGCGAGGATGATCAGCCCGCGACAGGCGATGGTGACACCGCGCCGCAAGGCGAGGGCGTGGTCCAG
>SLKB01000362.1 GCA_007134805.1 Paracoccaceae bacterium | reverse complement strand
TCGAACATGATCATGCCGCCGCCGCGCAGATAGCGGTTGAGCTTCGTATAGGCTGCATCCGACGGGATCGGCGTGTCCTGCGTGATCGGCCAGTAGAGGAAGGGGAAGAAGGCCAGCTCATCGCGCTCGATATCGATCCCGACAGGTGGGTCCGTCTCGATCGAGGTGCGCCGGTACAGCGTCAGCCCAAGCCCGTGCAGCCCCGCGCGCGCGGTGTCGTCGATGCGCGCGTCGCCCGTCAGCACATGGCCCAGCACCACCGCCGAGGTGGCGCGCAACGCCAGCCTGTCATCCGCTTCGGCTTGCGCCGGCGGCGCGTGAAGCCCAAGTGCCGCAAGCGCTAGCACTGCCGCGGCGTTGCGCAGCCGGCCTGAGAGCCAGAGCGCCGCGAGAATGTCGATCATCAAAGCAGTCATTGCAAACATCAGGAAAATTGCCTTCAGGTCTCGTTCTTCGGCGATCGTGTCGCGCTCTACCGCGATCGATCCGGGCCAGCTTGCAGGCAGCAACTCGATCCCGGGGCTGGCGATATTGAGGGCGATGCTGCCCGCAGCACTTCGATAAACGCCCGGCGGCAGGTCAGGCCCGAAACGGCCCTCGACAAGGCGCTCGCCCGCGACTGCGGGGCGCGCGCTCGCATCGATGACCTGCCCGAACCCGTCAAGCGCCCGCTCGGGCTGCCATTGCAGCCCGGCAATCGCGTCAGAGCCGGGCGCTGTCGGCCGCGTCGACACGGCAAGCCGTTCCAGCATTTCCACAAACAGCCCCGAGATCGGCAGCGTGGACCATTCGGCATTCGCCGTGGTGTGGACCAGCACCACCTGCCCGTCGCCGCTGAACTTGCGCGTCACCAGCGGCGTGCCGTCGCCCAGCGCCGCGATCGTGCGGTCGGCCAGCGTCGGGTCGGGCTGCGCAAGCACCTGGGCCGAGATCGTCACATCCTCGGGGATCGACAGGCCAGCAAAGGGCGAGTCGCTGCTGAAGCTGCGCAACCGGCGCGGCTCGCCCCAGCTCATGGCGCCCCCGACCGTGCGCCCGCCGATGCGCAACCGGACCGGCAGCAGCGGGTCTTCCTCGGCCCGGGCGACATCGCTTGCCGCGAGGCGCGGGCCGGCAAAGCGCAGCAACAACCCGCCATCCGTGACGAAATCCAGCAATTGCGCCGTGTCCAGCTCGCCCAGTTGCGCGACATCGACAAGGACCAGCACATCGGGCGAGGTCAGCAGCAGATCATCGACCGAGGCGCTCTCGATCAGCTCCGCAACAGGCTGCAGGGCCTGCCGCAGGTAGAAGGAGGGCGAGAGCAGCTCCAGCCCCTCGCTTCCCTCGCGCCCGGTCAGAAGGCCGACCTTGCGCCGCTGCAGCGCATCATCGGTCAGCGCCACTGCCCCGGCCGACCGCTCGCCCGTGATCTGGAACCGCGTGATCCGGTTGCGCAATTCGGGCTGCAGGGTCAGGGCAAGCTCGGCCTCCGGCGCGCCCTCCTCGAACCGGGCCTCGCCGCGCGCGAGCACGCGCTCGACCCCGGCCGGGTCGCGTCCGGTTGCCGTGATCTCGATGTCGCGCGCGGGCAGGCCGGGGGCGCGATGCGCGCTGACATGAATGACACCTTCGCGCAATTCGGGCGGAGACAGGGCCATGGGCGCACGCGAGGTCTCGAAGACGGTCAGCGTGCCGCGCGCCATGAACGCCTCGGTCAGGGCCTCGCGGTAGTCATGCGCAAGCCCGTCCGTAAGCCAGTAAGTGTCGAACCCGTCCGGCAGGGCATCGAGCCAGCCCGCCAGCGCGTCGGGATCGGCCGTGAAGGGGGCGGGCGACAGTCCGGCCACGCGGTCGGACCAGTAATCCGCGGCCCGGAAGACAGTCTCGCCCGAGGGCGGATCGGTCAGTGCGACGATGGCCACGGGCCGGTCGCCGCGCTGCGCCTCGGCCAGCACTTCAGTGACACGGGCCTCGCGCTGCGGCCAGTCCGCCGCACTCGCCCAGCTTGCATCGAGCGCGATCAGCAGCGGGCCAGTGCCGTCGCGTGCCGCCTGCGGGTTCAGCACCGGCCCGGCAAACCCGATGATCAGCGCCGCAACCGCGAGCGCGCGCAGAAGCAGCAGCCACCAGGGCGTCTTGTCGGTCTCGGTCGTCTCGTCCTTGAGCCCGATCAGCAGCGCCACGCCCGGGAAACGGCGCACCACCGGCGCGGGCGGCACGGCGCGCAGCAGCCACCACAGCACCGGCAGCGCGACCAGCGCTGCCAGCAGGGCAGGGGTGGCAAAGCCAAGCGGCCCAAGCGTCAGCATCAGCGCCGTCCCCCATCCTGCAAGTGCTGGAAGAGCCACATCAGGGCAGTCGTCGGCGGCTGGTCGGTGTGATGCGTGAGAACATGCCACCCGGTCGCATGCGCGAGCCTCGCCAGCATGTCCTTCCGCGCGGCAAGCCGGTCGCGGTAGCGCTGGCGCAGATCGTTGGCGCGCAATGTCTCATGGCGCAGCGCGCCGGTCATCGACTCGAAGATCGACCGGCCCTGATAGGGGAAATCCTCTTCGGCAGGGTCGAGCAGCTGCATCATCACGCCGCGCACGCCCTGATCCGCGGCGCGCCCCACCACTGCCTCGACCGCGCTGGCATCGCCCAGGAAATCCGACAGGAACACGG
>SLKB01000193.1 GCA_007134805.1 Paracoccaceae bacterium | reverse complement strand
TGGATGAAATCGGCAATCGCGGCCGTGTCATCGAGATGCAGCACCGGCTGGTCAAGCGCGTCGAGCGCCACATCGGATGCAACAGCGCGAATGCTGGCATTGCCGGGCGCAAGAAGCGGGCGGCCGGTCGCGGCGCGATGCGCTTCGATCTTGGGGTGGGGCGCGCGTTTGTAGCCCTCGATCAGCACCAGATCGACGGGTGAGAGATGCGCCAGAAGTGTCGCGAGCGGTGGCTCGGGCGCGCCGCGCAACTCATGCATCAGCGCCCAGCGGCGCGGCGAGGACAGCACGGTTTCCTGCGCGCCCGCCTCGCGGTGGCGAAACGAGTCGCGGCCCGGATGATCGATCTCCGTGTCGTGATGCGCATGCTTGAGCGTCGAGACCGTAAGCCCGCGCGCCACGAATTCGGCCACCAGACGCACCATCAGCCCGGTCTTGCCCGAATTCTTCCAGCCGGTCACCCCGTAGATCTTCATGCCTGCCTCGCCAGATCCTCGGCCAGGGCAATATCTTCGGGCGTGTTGATGTTGAAGAAGGGATCGAAAGGGTCGGTGCCGAATTCCGCCATGGCTGCGCCGTGCCGGTCGGTCCAGAGCACCACCTTGCGCAGCCCGTCTTGCAGCGCCGCGCGCAGATCGTCGCGCAAGGCGGTGGGCCAGAGCCCGAAGGTCGGGTGACGCCAGAGCCTGTCGCCCTCGCGCGTGGCGGCAAGCGCCAGCCGAGAGGGCCCCGCGACCGCCTGCAGCCGCGCGACCAGATCGCGCGGAAAGAAGGGTGTATCGGCCGCGACAGTGACGATCGCCTCGGCGTCGCGCGCCGCCGCCCAGTCGAGCCCTGCCAGCACACCCGCAAGCGGGCCCGGATAGCCAGGCATGCTGTCGGCGAGAACCGGCAGCCCGAAGGCCCTGAAGCGTTCGGGATCGCCGTTTGCGTTGAGTGCGATGGCCGTCACCTGCGGGCGCAGCCGCGCGAGCACATGATCGAGCAGCCGTCGGCCTGCGACCTCGCGCAGCCCCTTGTCGCCCCCGCCCATCCGCGTGGCCTGCCCCCCGGCCAACACCACGCCCAGAGTGTCTTTCACGCCTCGGCCCCCTTGCGTCGATGCGCGCGGTCTTCGTCGGCCACCTGGGCTGGGTCGGCATCGCGGATCAGCCGCTCTTCGCCTGACAGGCAGACGAAGCGCTGGCCGCGCATCCGTCCGATCAGTGTGAGCCCGACCTGCCGGGCGATATCGACCCCCCAGGCCGTGAAGCCCGACCGCGAGGCCAGGATGGGGATCCCCATCTGCGCCGTCTTGATCACCATTTCCGAGGTGAGCCGCCCGGTCGTGTAGAGGATCTTGTCGGCGCCCGTGACCTCGTGGCGGAACATCCAGCCCGCGACCTTGTCGACCGCGTTGTGGCGCCCGACATCCTCCATGTAGACCAGCATCGCATCGCGCTGGCACAGCACTGTGCCATGGATCGCGCCCGCCTCGAGATAGAGCGACGGTGCGGTGTTGATCTGCCGCGCAAGTGCATAGAGCCAGCTTGTGCGCAGCTCCGCCGGTGGCAGCGTCACCCCCTCGAGCCCTTCCATCATGTCGCCGAACACTGTGCCGACTGCGCAGCCGGATGTGCGGGTCTTGCGGCGCATCTTGTCCTCATAGCTTGTCTCGCGCTCGGTGCGCACGACAACCACCTCAAGTTCCTCGTCGAACTCGACCGCACGCACGGCATCATCGGGATGCAGCATGCCCTGGTTGCGCAGAAAGCCCAGCGCGAGGTATTCTGGATAATCGCCGATCGTCATCGCCGTGACGATCTCCTGCGAATTCAGGAAGATGGTCAATGGCCGTTCCTCGATCACCCGCAGCGCGTGGCGCGCGCCTGTCTGGTCGACCCCGTCGACCGCACGCGTCAGTCGCAGGTCCTTCGGGTCGGGCAGGATGCACGGGGCGGGTGTGGTGGTGTCGGGCATTGTGGACTGGTCCTGTAACCTCTGGCAGTCTAGATAGACATAAAGTTGCAGAGGACAAAAGGACAGGGCCGTGCTGGGCTATATCATGGCAGAAGGACGCGGGGCAGGCGATGCGTTGCTGTTGGGCCTGTCGCAGCGCCTGATCGCCGAGGGCTGGACCCTCGCGGGCGTGGTGCAGATCAACCGCGAAACAAGGCCCGACCGGCACTGCGACATGGACCTGCAGCTTCTGGGCGATGAAACGAACGTGCGGATCAGTCAGGATCTGGGCGCCGGGTCGAAGGGCTGTCGCCTTGACGCACAGGGTCTGGCGGCGGCCGTCGGCCTGGTCGAGGCCCGCCTCGCGACCCGGCCCGATCTGCTGATCATCAACAAGTTCGGCCAGTCCGAACTCGACGGCCGCGGCTTTCGTCCCGTGATCGGGCGCGCGCTCGTAGAGGGCATCCCTATTGTCACCTCGATCAACCCGCGCAACGCGGTCGCCTTCGCGCACTTCGCAGGCGGTCTGGCAGAGCGGATCGAGGCGCGCGAGGACGCGCTTCTCGCGTGGTGCCGGCGCTGCCGCGAGACCGCGTGACCCGAGGCGCCGCGGCGTTGCGCGCGCACGAACGACATTGCCCGCGGCCCTGAATGAAGGAAGTTCGGCCCATGCCTGCAAGACGCGCCCCCTTGACCCTCTCGCGTGATCCGCAATGG
>SLKB01000095.1 GCA_007134805.1 Paracoccaceae bacterium | reverse complement strand
GCGCGCCGGTTGCATGGCGCTGTCACAAAACTCTCGCGCGAATATCGCGTCGGCAGGTCGAGCGACAGGTGAAGCTGGGGCGCGCGCGGGGTCATCCGCGCTCCTCGTCATCTTTCGCGGTGCCTTCCGGGGGGTCGCTGTCATAGAGGCGGCTTGCCTTGTAACTCTCCAGCCCGAAGCGGACCAGCACCCCGATCGAGGCTGCCATCGGGACCGCGATCAGCATGCCCGAAAAGCCGAAGAGCACGCCGAAGGTCGAGACTGCGAAGAGCAGCCAGACAGGGTGCAACCGGACAGAATTTCCGACAATGCGCGGCACAAGGACATTGCCCTCAAGGAACTGGCCGAAGGCAAAGATCGCGACGATGATCGCGATCGACAATGGCTCGCCCCAGAATTGCCAGAGCGCGACCCCGATCGCCAGCGCGCCACCGATGATCGCCCCGATGAAGGGGATGAACGAGATCAGCCCCGCCATCACCCCGATCGCGAGCCCGAATTGCAACCCCGCCAGCCACAGAAGGGTCGCATAATAGAGCGCGAGGATGAGGCAGACCGTGACCTGGCCGCGCACGAAGCCCGCAATGGTGCGGTCGATCTGGCCGGCCAGATCGCGGATCACCGGCGCATGCTCGCGCGGTAGCAGATCGCGGGTGCTGGACACCACGCGGGGCCAGTCGAGCAGCAGGTAGAAGGCAACGACCGGGGTGATGACGATGAAGAACAGCGCACTCGCGAAGCCCGACACTGACCGCATCGCGCCCTGCGCCAGCTCTGCACCGCGCTCCTGAATCGTCTCTCCGAGGCCCGCGAGCGCGCGTTCGAGCGGTTGCTCAAACGCGCGCACCTCGGGGAAATTGGCGGCGAGCGTCTTGCGCAGATCGTTGAAGAGATCCGGCGCAATCTCGGTAAACTGGATGATCTGCGTGATCAGCGTGGGGATAAGCAACACCATCGCAAGGCTGAACAATCCGATGAGAACAAGCACGACCGCTGTCACCGCAAGCGGGCGCGGCAAGCCGAGGCGCGTGAGACGGGTGGCGACGGGGTTCAGGAAATAGGCAAGCGCCGCCCCGGTCACGAATGGCAAGAGCGCATCGGCCAGCAACCACAGCAGCGCAATGGCCACAAGCCCTGCGACGCTCCAGTAGAAAAGTTGCTCGCGCACTGACATCGCCGCTGCTGGCCCCTTTGTCACATGTCCTGCCACCATATTGCGCGGCAGGTAACGTGTTGCAACCTGTGGTTCCCAGATGGGTTCAGTCATCCGCGCGCCTGTCACAGCCGCATATGCCGCGCGCGCGCCCCCCGCTCGATCGCGGCGGCGTGCAGCCGGTCGATCTGCAACTCGTGCCGGATTTCCTCGAGAAGGCGCAATTCGGTCTGGGCGAGCATGCCATCCGCCGCTGCCACATCACAGGCTATCGCGTAGGCGGTTTCCCGAAGGCGCGGAGGCAGGCTGTCGCGCACAAGCCCGAACAGCGCGTCGAGCCCGTCTTCTTCCTCGAGCAGATCGAAGACAATCTGCGCCATGGTTCTGACGCGGTCCATGTCGTAATCGGCAAAGATCGGCAGGTGATTGACGAGCGTCTGGATCGTCACCAGTTCCGAGGTGCGGATCTGCTGGTCGGCGGCCGAAACCGCCATCATCAGCGCTACGAGCGCATCCTGGGGTGACATCGGATTGGGCAGTGCGGGCATGGCAATGTCCTGTTCTGAGGATCTGTCCAAATATTGACCTGCGCGAGGCTGCGCAATAGGAAGCGGGTCTGCTGTCCCTTAAAAGAAGTGACTGGTTCCAATGTCCGCAATGCGCGATGCTGCGATGAAATCGAAAGCCTGGCCCTTTGAAGAGGCGCGCAAACTACTTGCGCGCTATGAGGGGCGCGCGCCCGAGAAGGGGCATGTCCTCTTCGAGACGGGCTATGGCCCGTCCGGCCTGCCGCATATCGGGACATTTGGCGAAGTGGCGCGCACCACCATGATCCGACATGCGTTCCACGCGATCAGCGACATCCCCACGCGGCTGATCTGTTTCTCGGATGATCTCGACGGGATGCGCAAGGTGCCCGAGAACGTGCCCGACCCGGATGCCCTGCGCGCGCATCTGCAAAAGCCGCTGACCGATGTGCCGGACCCGTTCGGCACGCATGCAAGCTTCGGGCATCACAACAATGCGCGGCTGCGCGCCTTTCTGGACACGTTCGGGTTCGAATACGAATTCATCAGCGCGACCGAGTTCTACCGCTCGGGGCGCTTCGACGAGGTTCTTCTTCGTGCCGCCGAGCGCTATGATGAGGTGATGGCGGTGATGCTGAAATCCCTGCGCGAGGAGCGTCAGCAGACCTATTCGATCTTCCTGCCGATCCATCCGGAGACGGGCCGGGTGCTCTATGTGCCGATGAAACATGTCGACGGCGCGCGGGGCGAGATCACCTTCGACGATGAGGACGGGCGCGAATGGACGCTGCCGGTCACCGGCGGGCGCGTGAAGCTGCAATGGAAACCCGATTTCGGTGCGCGCTGGGCCGCGCTCGATGTCGATTTCGAGATGTATGGCAAGGATCATTCGACCAACACGGCGATATATGACCGGATTTGCGAGATCCTCGGCGGGCGCAAGCCCGAGCATTATGTATATGAGCTGTTCCTCGATGAAAACGGCGAGAAGATCTCGAAATCGAAGGGAAATGGGCTGACAATTGATGAATGGCTCACCTATGCCTCGACCGAAAGCCTGTCCTACTACATGTTCCTCAAGCCGCGGACTGCAAAGCGGCTAAGTTGGGATGTGATCCCGAAGGCTGTGGATGAATACCATCAGCAATTGCGCGCATTTCCTGACCAGAGCCCGGATCAGCAGGTCGCGAACCCGGTCTGGCACATTCACGCGGGAACGCCGCCAGCGTCGAACATGATCGTGAGTTTTGCAATGCTGTTGAACCTCGCCTCGGTTGCGGGTGCGGCCGGCAAGTCGGGGCTCTGGGGGTTCATTCAGCGCTACGTCCCCGAGGCCAGCCCCGAGACGCACCCGGATCTCGATGCCGCAGCCGGGTTTGCCCTTGCCTATTTCAACGATTTCGTGGCGCCCGCACGCGTCTTCCGCGCGCCAGACCCGAAAGAGCGTGCGGCGATGGAGGATCTGGCGATGCGGTTGCGCGACTGGGACGGCGGGCTGGATGCCGAGGCGTTGCAGACGGTCGCTTTCGCGGTGGGCCGGGATCACGCGTTCGAACCCCTGCGCGACTGGTTCAAGGCGCTTTATGAGGTGCTGCTCGGGGCTTCGCAGGGCCCGCGTTTCGGCGGGTTCATCGCGCTTTACGGGGTCGATGAAACGGTCGCGCTGATCGAAAAGGCGCTCGCCGGCGAGCTGGCCGCCTGATCCTACGCCTTGCGCCAGCGCCGGTGACGCGCCTGCCAGTCTTTCACCAGGTCCCCCGGCGCGACATTCAGATGTTTACGGGCAAGCGCAAGGGTGTCAGTGGCGAGTGATTGCCGCCGCGCGAGGATGCGCCCGCGCAGCAGCGCGCGCGCGAGGTCATCCGCCTCGGACAGTGCGGTGCGGGTCTCGAGAAATTTCCAGAGCACGTCGAGATCATTGTGATGGCCCAGCAGTTCTGCCAGAGCATCGATCGTCTTGATATGGGCCGCCATCTTCTTCGGAGCGATCTTCTTGAGGAAGCGGGCCTGATAACAGTGATGCTTCACCGATTTGCGCCAGTCATGAAAAGGCTCGGAGTCAAGATCAGCGTCGAAGGCAGATCGCGCGTCCGCTTCCCGTGCGCATACCCGCGCCCATGTTGAATAAATCCCCTCCCACAAGAGTGCCTGGGCCTTTTCCTTGAGCGTCAGATTGGCAAGATCTGTCTGTAAAGACTTAAAAGCATTTGCATATCTGTCGATGCTCTCTGCGCGATCAAGCGATGTCCGGCTTTGGGCCGTATCGAGAACCTGCAAGCGCAGCCCCGCGAATTCTTCCGGCCTGGGGAAGGTGGCCACCTCGGCGTCGAAACGTGCGAGCATCACTTCGGCGTCGCGCATTGACGAGAGCAGGCGCGCGGCGTCGCGCAGGCGCCGGTCAAGAGCCTTGGCACCTTTCAGGCCCGGGCGCAGCATGTGCAGGAGGCCGCGCAGCTCTTTCGTGCGCTTGCGCAACTCATGAGCGCTCGCCTCGGTGCCATGCGTGGCAATTTCCGCGAGCCCGGCCCGCACCCTGCCGCGGAGCACCCGCTCCAGCGCCGCTCTGGTCGAGCGATCGGATTTTCTCATGGCAAGCGACATGGCCTATCACCTAGCCAGCGGGTCGAGCGCGCGCAAGATTGCGAAAAGTGATCCGATCTCCGGATGCGGCGTATCAAAGGTATGGAGGGACCATGATGCGTCATTCTCTCAAGTCGATCGCCATCTGGCTGATCCTCGCAGTGCCGGTCTCGGCGCAGGAGGATCCGGTGCAGCGCGTGATCAATCAGCAACTCACAGCATTCCTCGAGGATGATTTCGAGACCGCCTTCAGCTATGCGAGCCCCGAGATCAAGCGGCTCTTCGTGTCGCCGGGCCAGTTCGAGCGGATGGTCCGCAGGGGCTACCCCATGGTGCACCGTCCTGCCGAGGTCACAATGCTCGATCAACGGAATGTCGCTGACCGGGTGATACAGCGGGTCATGATCCGCGACCTTTCCGGCCGGCTTCATTTCCTGGTCTACCAGATGATCGACACGCCGGATGGCTGGCAGATCGCTGGTGTGCAAATCCTGCGTGGATCCGACACCGGCACCTGAGGTCGCGACGGCCGCGGGATCTACCACGCGGCTGCTGCAGCATTCTGCCAGCGGCTTCTTCCTTGGGTCGAATCACTATTTTTCGTTTGAGGCCCGCTGGTATTGCAAAGATTGCGCGGCACCTGTTTGCGCTGACACGCGCGCGCCTCTGATCGGGGTGCGCGACGCGCTGGTGAAGTCGCCGATTCATCCCGAGCTAGCAAAGCCCATGTTTTTCAAGACCCTCTGCACTGCAGCGAAAAGGAATTTACATAATTTACTGTTGACTTGTGAATAAATTGACGAAAAAATCGTTTCTTTAAAAAAAGTTACACATTCTTTGACGAGTGCGTTATAACACCGTCGGGGACATGTGACGTTGCGTAATGGCAACGCGCATCGATTTAGGAGAAGGGGGGAGCCGCAGCTTGTGGTCATGAATCCCCCGCGACTGGAGGAGCATTCATGACAAAAGTCTACCCGGCGCCCGACTCATTTGTGGCCAAGGCTCACATCGATGCGGCAAGATACGAGGAAATGTATGCCGCCTCGGTCAATGATCCGGACGCGTTCTGGAGTGAGCATGGCAAACGGATCGACTGGATCAAGCCGTTCACCAAGGTCAAGAACGCGACTTTCGAGTTCGGCAAGGTAGACATCAAGTGGTTCGAGGATGGCACGCTCAATGTCGCGGCCAATTGCATCGACCGGCATATCCCGACGCGCGGCGACCAGACAGCGATCATCTGGGAACCCGATGATCCCGCAACGCCCGCGAAGCATATCAGCTACAAGGAATTGCTGGCGCAGACCAACAGGATGGCAAATGTCCTGAAGGAACTGGGCGTCGGCAAGGGCGACCGGGTGATTCTCTATCTGCCGATGATCCCCGAGGCCGCCTATGCGATGCTCGCCTGCGCGCGGCTGGGCGCAATCCATTCCATCGTTTTCGCCGGGTTTTCGCCCGATGCGCTTGCGGACCGGATCAACAATTGCGGCGCTAAAGCCGTGATCACTTCAGATTCGGCCCCGCGCGGTGGGCGGCGCACACCGCTCAAGACGAATACCGACAAGGCGCTCCAGCATTGCTCGGACCGGGTGAAATGCCTGGTCGTGAAGCACACGGGCGACCAGACCACCTGGGTCGACGGACGCGATATCGACCTGAGCGCGGCAATGGCCGCGGCGAGCACGGACTGCGCGCCCACCGAAGTGGGCGCTGAGGATCCGTTGTTCGTCCTCTACACGTCAGGATCCACTGGCAAACCGAAAGGGGTCGTGCACACCTCTGGCGGCTATCTCGTCTATGCCTCGATGACGCATCAGTATGTGTTCGACTACCATGAGGGCGACGTCTTCTGGTGCACCGCCGATGTGGGCTGGGTCACCGGGCACAGCTATATCATCTATGGCCCGCTCGCGAATGGGGCGACGACCGTGATGTTCGAGGGTGTGCCCACCTTCCCTGACGCCGGGCGGTTCTGGGAGGTCTGCGCCAAGCACAAGGTCAACCAGTTCTACACCGCGCCGACTGCGATCCGGGCGCTGATGGGGCAGGGGGCGGAATGGGTCGAAAAGCACGACCTGTCGTCGCTGAAGCTTCTGGGGACCGTCGGCGAGCCGATCAACCCCGAGGCGTGGAACTGGTATAACGAGAATGTCGGCAAGGGCCGTTGCCCGATCGTCGACACGTTCTGGCAGACCGAGACGGGCGGGCACATGATCACCTCGATCCCTGGTGCGATCCCGAACAAGCCGGGCTCGGCCACCAAGCCCTTCTTCGGTGTGCAACCCGAAGTGCTGGACCCCGCGACCGCCGAAGTTCAGACCGCGACCGTCGCCGAAGGGGTTTTGTGCATCAAGGACAGCTGGCCCGGGCAGATGCGCACTGTCTGGGGCGATCATGAGCGGTTCATGGAGACCTATTTCAGCCAGTACAAGGGCTATTACTTCACGGGCGATGGCTGTCGGCGCGATGAAGACGGATATTACTGGATCACCGGCCGGGTCGATGACGTGATCAATGTCTCGGGGCACAGGATGGGCACGGCCGAGGTTGAATCAGCGTTGGTGGCCCATGAATCCGTCGCCGAGGCTGCGGTCGTCGGCTACCCTCACGATATCAAGGGGCAGGGCATCTACGCCTATGTGACCCTGATGAACGGTGTCGAGCCGACGGACGAGCTGCGCAAGGAGCTTGTCAAATGGGTCCGCACCGAGATCGGCCCGATCGCCTCGCCCGACCTGATCCAATGGGCGCCGGGCCTGCCGAAGACGCGCTCGGGCAAGATCATGCGCCGCATCCTGCGCAAGATCGCGGAGGATGATCACGGCGCGCTGGGCGACACCTCGACGCTTGCTGATCCGTCGGTCGTTGATGACCTGATCGAAAACCGCATGAACCGGGGCTGAGACCATGACAGAGACAAGTGTGAAATCCGCGGTGCTGATCCTGCTTGGCCCACCGGGGGCCGGCAAGGGCACCCAGGCGCGCATGCTAGAAGAGCAATTCGGCCTGGTGCAGCTTTCGACCGGCGATCTGCTGCGGGCCGCCGTTGCCGCGGGCACCGAGGCAGGAAAGCAGGCCAAGACTGTGATGGAGGCGGGCGCGCTCGTCAGTGATGACATCGTGCTTGCAATCCTGCGCGACCGCATGACCGAGCCCGACACCAAGGCGGGCATCATCCTCGACGGGTTCCCGCGCACGGCCAAACAGGCCGAGGCGCTGGACAAGCTTCTTGAAAGCGAAGGGCTGAGCCTTGGCGCGGCAATCTCGCTCGAAGTCGATGATGCGGCGATGATCGAGCGGGTCTCGGGCCGCTACACCTGCGCAAATTGCGGCGAGGGGTATCACGACACCTTCAAGACCCCTTCCGTCGATGGGGTCTGCGACAAATGCGGCAGCACTGAATTCAAGCGGCGCGCCGATGACAACGCCGAAACAGTCGGTGCACGGCTGGAGGCCTATCATCAGCAGACCGCACCGCTGATCACATACTACGCGGGCAAGGGCGCGCTGCGCCGGGTCGATGCCATGGGCGACATCAACCGGATTGCCGAAGATCTGGCCGCCATCGTCCGTGAGGTCGCGGCATAGAAATCCGGGAGACCGGGCTGGCACCAAAGGTGCCGAACGCAGCTCCCGGGGATTCCGGGTCTGTGACTGCTCTTCTCATGCCTGAAGCGTGGGACGGGGACAATGGATGCCTGCGCCATGAGGGGGCGGGCACAGGAGGAAACTGGGAGACGTCACATGTCAGACAAATCGACGGACGACTACTGGAAGGCGAATATCCGGATCATCACCATCAGCATGGTGATCTGGGCGCTCGTGTCTTTCGGATTCGGCATCGTTTTTCGCCCGCTCTTGTCGGGTATCCCGATCGGGGGCACTGATCTTGGGTTCTGGTTCGCGCAGCAGGGGTCGATCCTGACCTTCATCGTGCTCATTTTCTATTACACCTGGTACATGAACAGACTCGATCACGAGTTTGGCGTGGAAGAATGAGGGGCGCCTGATCAATGAGCCAATTCGCAATCAACCTCATTTTCGTGGGCGCTTCCTTCGCTCTCTATATCGGGATCGCGATCTGGGCGAGAGCCGGGTCCACAGCTGACTTCTACGCCGCATCGCGCGGCGTCAACCCGATCGTCAATGGTGCCGCGACCGCGGCCGACTGGATGTCGGCGGCGTCCTTCATCTCGATGGCCGGTCTGATCGCCTTTGTGGGCTATGGCAACTCGACCTTCCTGATGGGCTGGACGGGCGGCTATG
This sequence comes from Paracoccaceae bacterium, assembly GCA_007134805.1. Classification (GTDB taxonomy): domain Bacteria; phylum Pseudomonadota; class Alphaproteobacteria; order Rhodobacterales; family Rhodobacteraceae; genus Roseinatronobacter. The sequence goes on along the minus strand of SLKB01000095.1, from coordinate 2,029 downwards.
TGTTGCTCGCGCTGCTGCTTGCTCCGTATCTGCGGAAATTCGGCCGATTCACAGTGCCGGATTTCATCGGGGACCGGTTCTACAGCCAGACAGCACGTATCGTGGCCGTGATCTCGCTTCTGGTCATGTCGATCACCTATGTGATCGGGCAGATGACCGGTGCGGGCGTTGCGTTTTCGCGCTTCCTGGAAGTGACGAACACGACGGGCCTGTTTATCGCCTCGGCGGTTGTGTTCATCTATGCCGTTCTGGGCGGGATGAAGGGCATCACATACACGCAGCTTGCGCAATATTGCGTGCTGATCGTGGCCTATACCATTCCGGCCGTGTTCATCTCGCTGCAGCTGACCGGTAACCCGCTGCCCCAGCTTGGCCTGTTTTCGACGCATACCGAATCTGGCCAGCCGCTGTTGCAGACGCTCAATGAAGTTCTCGTCGAGCTGGGCTTCAATGACTACACGGGCATGCATGCACCGCAGAACACGCTCAATATGGTCCTGTTCACCTTGTCGCTCATGATCGGGACGGCTGGCCTGCCGCATGTGATCATCCGCTTCTTCACGGTTCCGAAAGTGGCGGATGCGCGTAAATCGGCAGGTTGGGCGCTGGTGTTCATTGCGCTTCTCTACACGGTCGCTCCTGCGGTCGGCGCGATGGCACGGCTCAACATCATCACCACGATCTACCCGGACGGGATCGATCAGCCCTCGCTGGCATTCGATGCAAAGCCTGACTGGATGCTCAACTGGGAGCAGACAGGTCTCTTGCGGTTCGAAGACAAGAACGGCGATGGCATGATTCAGTACTACAACGAAGCCAACCCGCCCCAGATCGCGATTGACGAGGGTTGGGAAGGCAACGAGATGGTGACCTTCAACCAGGACATCCTCGTGCTCGCCAACCCCGAGATTGCGCAGCTTCCGGGCTGGGTCATCGGTCTGATTGCGGCGGGCGGCCTTGCGGCAGCTTTGTCCACGGCTGCGGGGCTCTTGCTGGCGATCTCCTCGGCGGTCAGTCACGACCTGATCAAGTCGATCATCAATCCGGGCATCTCGGAGAAGGGTGAATTGCTGGCCGCGCGAATCTCGATGGCCTTCGCGATCGCTCTGGCAACCTATCTGGGGCTTAACCCGCCGGGCTTTGCGGCACAGGTGGTGGCTCTGGCCTTCGGTCTCGCCGCATCCTCGCTGTTCCCGGCCATCATGATGGGCATCTTCTCGAAGAAGATGAACTCATCAGGTGCGATTGCCGGGATGATCGTGGGGCTTGGCTCGACAGTGCTCTATATCTTCACCTATCTGGGCTGGTTCTTCATCCCCGGCACGAACATGCTGCCCAACACGCCCGATAACTGGTTCTTTGGCATCTCGCCGCTGTCCTTCGGTGCTGTGGGTGCGATGCTGAACTTCATCACGGCCTATCTCGTGATGAAGATGACCGCCCCGGCCCCGGAGCATATCCAGGAACTGGTGGAATCGATCCGCGTGCCGAAAGGCGCAGGCGCGGCCGTCGATCACTGATCGCTGCCTCATGCTATCGGCCTGTCCCCACAAATCGGGGGCAGGCCACCCGGGCCATAACGCCCATGTCGCGGTCGAGGAGGGATCGTCATGACAGAAGCATCGCCGAAAGTCCTCGAATTCCTGCAATCCGTGCACCCTTATGATACCCTGCCGCAGGACGAGCTGGCGCGTGTCGCCAGTTGCTTCAGCCGCAGTGAATTGCCCGAAGGCACAGTCGTCTACACGCAGGGCGATCCGATCTCCGGTGTCTATCTGGTCAAGTCGGGTATGGTCGAAGTGACGGATGGCAATGGTGCGCTGGTCTCGATCCTGAGCCCGCGCAATTCCTTCGGAGAACGTGGGCTCTTGCGCGACGGGCGCGCGGTCACCACGGCGACCACAACCGCCGAGACAGTGGTCTTGTGCCTGCCAGGTGACGAGCTGCGCCATCTCATTGCCAATTTCCCGGCTTTCGGGCGGTTTTTCAGCCGCGGGCAGGGGCATGGGAGCAAACTGAGCCGTCAGAG
>SLKB01000178.1 GCA_007134805.1 Paracoccaceae bacterium | reverse complement strand
CGCACGCCCATCAGGACGCACATCATCACGCCCACGACGGCGGCCACGCGCGCCGAATAGTCGAGCACGCCCGAGAGCGTGTCAAAGCGCCGCCCCTCGGCATCCCAGGCGAGCCCTTCGAGGAGTGCGTCGGGCAGGGCGCGGGGCAGGTCGTGATCCTCGATCATCCGCGCGAAGGCCCGGTCAATGGGCGCATCATGCGGGCGGCCGGCATAGGCGCGATCGAGCCGGTCCTGCAGCAGCAGCACGGCGGCGACCGGGTCGGTGCCTTCATCGACCGCGTCATCCGCGAGCCGACAGAAGGCATAGAGCACGAGGGCCGGGTCGCGCACGGATGCGGGCAGCAGTTTCGAGGCCGCATGAAAGCTGAGCGACCCGGTGCGGATGGCGGCGCGGCAGGCCTCGAGATCGTGATCGGTACTCATTCGGCGGCCATCTTCATTGGTGCGACGGGGGCGGCATCGGGGACGAGCGTGCCCAGGACCTCGGCCGTGCCGATCACCCCGGGGAGGCCTGCGCCGGGATGCGTGCCGGCGCCTGCCAGATAGAGGCCGGGCAGTTCCTCGGAGATGTTATGCGGGCGGAACCAGGCGCTTTGCAGGATCCGCGGCTCGATCGAGAAGCCTGCGCCCAGGGGCGAGAGGTAGCGGTCGCGGAAATCCTCGGGCGTGAAGACGAGGCTTTCACTGACCCGTGCCGCGAGGCCCGGCAGCAGGCGTTCCTCGAGCATGGCGAGCATCTTCTGCCGGTAGGGCTCGGCCTGTTCTGCCCAGTCAACGCCGTTGTCATGCCCCAGATGCGGGACCGGCGAGAGCACGTAGAAGGTGTCATCCCCCTCGGGCGCCACGGAGGGGTCGGTGACCGAGGGGCGGTGGACATAGAGGCTCATATCCTCGGCCAGATGGCCATTGATGAAGATGTCGCGGATATGGGCCTGGTAGCGGGGGCCCACGAGGATGGTGTGATGGCCCACATCCGCCCACATGCCGCGCGTGCCGCGCGTGCCGAAATACCACACGAAAAGCCCCATCGACCAGCGCGCGCGGTCGAGCTTCGCGTTCGTCCAGCGCCGGCGCGGGCGGTTGCGCAAGAGCCGCGTATAGGTATGGCCCGCATCCGCATTCGAGACGACAAGATCCGCGTGCAGCGTCTCGCCGCCGATCAGGCGCACGCCCGACGCGCGCCCGTTTTCCACAAGGATTTCATCGACTTCTACGCCCATCTTCACGTGACCGCCCTGATCGCGGATGACATTGGCCATGGCGGTCGCGATCGCCTGCACGCCGCCCATGGCGTAATGCACGCCAAAGGCCTTCTCCAGATGGCTCACAAGGATATACATCGAGGTCACGCGGAACGGGTCACCCCCGATGAAGAGCGGGTGGAACGACAGCGCAAAGCGCAGGCGCGGGTCGCGGACACGGCGCGCGGCATGGGCATAGACCGACCGGTCCGCGCGGAGCCAGGCGAAGCGCGGCAGCACCTTGATCAGCTCCCACAGCTCGTGCATCGCGCGCCGGCCGAGGTTTTCATAGCCGAACCAGTAGCGATCCTCGGCGTCGTCGAGGAACTTGCGGTAGCCTGGCAGATCGCCCGGCGAGAGGCGGGTGATCTCGGCCTCCATCGCGGCGTCGTCCTGGCGGGCGGTGAAATGCGCGCCATCCGGCCAGCGGATCTCGTAGAACGGGTCCATCGGCTTGAGGGTGACATCGCTGTCGAAGTCGCGCCCGCAGGCCGCCCAGAGATCGCGCAGACCTTGCGGGACCGTGACGATCGTGGGGCCCAGATCGAACCGGTGCCCGCCTTGCGTGATCGAGGAGCCGCGCCCGCCGGGGCGGTCGAGCCGGTCGATGACAGTGACAGCATAGCCCTTCGCCCCGAGCCGCATCGCCGAGGCCAGCCCCCCAAGCCCCGCGCCAATGACAATTGCGCGTTCCGGCGCAGCAGAATCAGACATTTTCGGTTCCCGTTATTATCTTTGACCGAGCTTACACTGGCCGCGACTGTCAATCAAGATTTACATGTTTTCCTTTACACTGTCTGAGGCGTGTGACAGTCTGAGCCTGCGCCTGCTCTCTGGAATCGCGATGCAAACTGTCACGCTCAGCCTATACCGATTTGACCGGATCCTCACGCGGGGTTGGCTTCTGGGTCAGATGGCCCTCGCGCGCCGGCCGCTGGGCCGGATGCCGGGGCTGGAGTTCTGGAAGCTGTGTGGCTCTGGCACCGGGGAGGGGTTTACGCCGCGCCCGAACTGGGCAGTCTGGGCGATTCTCGGGGTCTGGCGCGATGCGCGCCACGCCCGCGAGGGGCTTGCACAGCCACCCTTTGCGCGCTGGCGCGCGCGCAGCGATGAAGCCTGCACCTTTACGCTGCAGCCTTCTGCCGCGCGCGGGGCCTGGTCGGGGCTTGCGCCCTTTGCAGCGCATGAGGCGACAGGTGGTGCGTCTGATGGGCCCATCGCGGTGCTGACACGCGCCACGATCCGGCCGCAGCGCGTGTGGCGCTTCTGGGCGCGCGGCCCGGATATCTCGGCGCGGATCGGGCAGGACCCGAATGTCGCCTTCAAGATCGGCATCGGCGAGGTGCCATGGCTGCATCAGGTGACCTTTTCGGTCTGGCCTGACGTGCAGAGCATGGCCGCCTTCGCCCGGCGCGGACCCCATGCTGAGGCCATCCGCGCCGTGCGCGAAGAAGGCTGGTTCTCGGAAGAACTCTATGCGCGGTTCCGCATCTGCGGGGTGACGGGCCGCTGGCATGGGCAGGACCCGCTTGCCAATTTATCGACCAAGGAGGCCGCATGACGCCCTTTCCCTTCACTGCCATTGTCGGGCAGGACGAGATGAAGACCGCGATGATCCTGACCGCGATCGACCCGAAGATCGGCGGCGTGCTGGTCTTCGGTGATCGCGGCACAGGCAAATCGACCGCCGTGCGCGCGCTCGCAGCGCTTCTGCCGCCGATCGAGGCGGTGCAGGGCTGCCCCTGCAACTCGGCCCGGCTGGAGGATTGCCCCGACTGGGCCGGGATCACCGAGAGTGCGACCGTGACGCGCCCCACCCCTGTGATCGATCTGCCGCTTGGTGTCACCGAAGATCGGGTGACTGGCGCGCTGGATATCGAGCGCGCGCTCACGCGCGGCGAGAAGGCTTTTGAAGCGGGGCTGCTGGCGCGGGCCAATCGCGGCTATCTCTATATCGACGAGGTCAACCTGCTTGAGGATCACATCGTCGATCTGCTGCTCGATGTGGCGCAGTCGGGCGAGAATGTGGTCGAGCGCGACGGGCTCTCGATCCGGCATCCGGCGCGTTTCGTGCTGGTGGGCTCGGGCAACCCCGAAGAGGGCGAATTGCGCCCGCAATTGCTCGACCGGTTCGGCCTGTCGGTCGAGGTGACGAGCCCGGGTGAAATCGAGACGCGCGTCGAGGTCATCCGCCGCCGCGATGCCTATGAGAACGACCATGCGCGCTTCATGAGCGAATGGACGCCGCAGGACGCGGCGCTGCGCGCGCAGATCCTCGCTGCGCGCGCGGCGTTGCCGGATGTGGCGACGCCGAATGTGGCGCTGCATGATTGCGCCTCGGTCTGCCTCGCGCTCGGCTCGGACGGGTTGCGCGGCGAGTTGACCCTCTTGCGCGCCGCGCGCGCGCTTGCGGCGTTCGCGGGCGACAGTGCCGTCAGTCGCGCCCATATCCGCGACGCAGCCCCCATGGCCCTGCGCCACCGGCTGCGCCGCGACCCGCTCGACGAGGCTGGATCCGGCGCGCGCGTGGCGCGGCAACTGGCCGAGGTGCTGCCCTGACCCCGTTCGACGAGACCAGCGGCGCCCCCCGCCGTGACCCGCCCCCGAATGAGCCCTGGGCGCTGGTCGAACAGGCGGTAACGCTGCTTGCCATCGACCCCGGCCGGCTGCGCGGGCTGTGGCTGCGCGCCCGCGCCGGCCCTGCCCAGACGCATGTGACCGACGCGCTGCGCGGGCTTGGGCTGCGCAAGCTGCACCCGTCGGTCGGGGATGCGGCGCTGTTTGGCGGGCTTGATCTGGGGGCCACGCTGGCCATGGGCGGGGTGCAGTCGCATGCGGGGTTGCTCGCGCATCACGGCGCGCTGGTGCTGAGCATGGCCGAGCGCTGCCCGGCGGGACTGGCCGCGCGGCTGGGTCAGGCGCTCGACGCGCGCCCCGCGCTGAGCCTTGTTGCGCTTGATGAAGCCGTCGAAGAGGGCGAGGGGTTGCCCGCGGGGCTGGCTGACCGGCTCGGGTTGTTTCTGGACCTTGACGGGTTTGCCTTCGCGGATGCCGCCCCGATCCGGCTGGACACGCGGGCCATCGCGGCCGCGCGGGCGGGGCTTTCGCGGGTCGACACGGGTGCGGGGCTTGCGCGCCTTGCACGGGTCGCCGCAGAGCTGGGCATTGCGAGCCTGCGTGCGCCGCTTCTCGCGCTCGCCTGCGCGCGGGCGCAAGCGGCCTGGCGCGGCGCGGATGTGCTCTCGGATGCGGATCTGCGTGTGGCGGTGACACTGTGCCTCGCTCATCGCGCAACGCAGGCGCCCGCTGAGGAGGAAGAGAGCGCTGATGAGGCCCCGCCCGAGCCCCCGCAGGATCAGAACCCGGGCGAGCAGGACACGCAATCGACCATCGAGGATCTGCCCGAGGAGATGCTCGTCGCCGCGGCGCGCGCCGCCTTGCCGCCTGGCCTGCTTGCGCAATTGCAGGCCGCGCGCGTGGCGCGGCAGGCAGGCGCGCAGAATTCGGGCATGGGAGCTGCGCGCAAATCGATGCGCCGCGGTCGCCCCTTGCCCTCGCGCGCGGGCAAGCCCGGCGCGGGTGCGCGGGTCGATGTGATTGCCACGCTGCGTCAAGCGGCCCCGTTCCAGAAGATGCGCGCCGAGATGTTTGCCCACCGACCCGCGGGGCGGCTGGCCATCCTGCCCTCGGATCTGCGAATCCGGCGCTATCAGGACCGCACGGACCGGGTGCTGATCTTCGTTGTCGATGCGTCGGGCTCGGCGGCGGTCGCGCGTCTGGCCGAGGCCAAGGGCGCGGTCGAGCTGATGCTTTCCGAGGCCTATGCCAGCCGCGATCATGTTGCGCTGATCAGTTTTCGCGGTGCTTTTGCCGAGCTGAGCCTGCCGCCCACGCGCTCGCTCGTGCAGACCAAGCGCCGGCTTGCGGGGCTTCCAGGCGGCGGGGCGACGCCGCTGGCCTCGGCGCTTGATCTGGGGCTGGCGACAGCGCTGCGCGCGCGCCGGTCGGGCATGGCGCCGACCCTGGCACTTCTGACCGACGGGCGGGGCAATATCGCGCTCGACGGCCGCGCCGATCGCGCGCAGGCGGCCGAGGATATGGGCCGCCTTGCGCGCGCGATCGCGGCGGCGGGTCTTCCGGGGCTTGTGATCGACACGAGCCTGCGCCCCAAGTCCCAACCACGCGAGCTTGCGCACGCGATGGGCGCTCGGCTGATCGCGTTGCCGCGGGCGGATGCGCGGGCACTCTCGCGCACGCTGGGCGCCGCACTCGGGGGGTAGGCCATGGGCGAGATCCCGCAGGACTGGCCCCGGCGTGAGCATTCGCATCTGATCCGCTGCCGGCCGCATGAATGGCATGTCCAGATCTTCGGGGACGGGCCGGATCTGCTGCTCTTGCATGGCGCGGGGGCGTCGAGCCATTCCTTTCATCAGCTGGCTGCGTATCTTCCGGGCTACCGCCTGATCATTCCCGACCTGCCCGGGCAGGGGCTGAGCCGCGCGGGCGGGATGCTGCGGCTGGGGCTCGATGCGATGGCGGATGATCTGACCGCGCTGTGCGAGGATCAGGGCTGGTGGCCGCGCGCGATCATCGGCCATTCGGCGGGGGCCGCGATCGCGTTGCGGCTGGCCGAGATCATGCCGCGCAGCCCGGGCGCGCTGGTGGGCATCAACGCGGCGCTCGGGCCGTTCGACGGTTTCGCCGGGTGGCTGTTCCCCAAGCTTGCGAAAGCCATGTCGACAAGCCCGTTTGTCGCCGCGATCGTCACGCGGCTCTCGTCGCAGCACGCGCAGGTCGCACGGCTGCTCGCCTCGACGGGCTCGCCGCTCGATGCCGAGGGTGTGGCCGCCTATCACCGCCTTGTCAGCCGTATCTCGCATGTCGAGGGCACGCTGGGCATGATGGCGCAATGGCAGCTTGAGCCGCTGCTGGAACGCGTGCCCCGGATCACGGTGCCGACCCTTCTGATCGCCTCGACCCAGGATCGCGCAGTGCCCGCACAGGTCTCTGCGCGGGCGGCCGAGCGTCTGCCGCGTGGCCGCTATGCCGAGATCGCGGGGCGCGGTCATCTCGTCCATGAAGAAGCCCCTCAGGCCGTCGCGGCGCTGATCCTACCCTGGCTTGCCGCGCATCGCGACCCTATCGCGCTCATGTCCGACTGAGCATCTGGGTCCCGGGGCGCCAGCCCTTCCGCGCGCCCGTGCGGCCCGCGCGTCAGCGCACCAGATGCACTGTGCAGGGCGCGTGGCGCAGCACCTGCGCCGCCGTCGAGCCGTAATCGGCGGCATCGCTGCGGTGCGGGGCCATGACGATACAGTCGATATCGCCCGCATCCGCGAGATCGAGGATCTGCGTGGCCGGGTCGCCCTCGCGCACCTCGACCTCGGCGTCGACGAAATCGTTGGCGATCCGCTCGAGATCGTGCCTGATCACCTCCGCAAGCCCTTCGCGTGTGGTGGCATGTTCCGAGCGGAACTCGGGGATGGGACCGATCACGTGCAGGAGCGTGATATGCGCGCCAGGCGCTGAAATCGCGCGCGCGGCGCGGGTTTCGACCTTGGGGGAATGGCCCGGCTGATAGGCCAGCGGCATGAGAATATGTTTGTACATCGGGTCTCCTCCTTTTTTGGAGCAGACTAGCAGAATGTGCAGGCGCCAGCCTTGATCCTGCGCAAATCCCGGTCTGGCACCGCATCTTTTCAGGGGTGCACTGCGGCCGCGCGCGCCCAGAAATGCGCAGGAGGCTTTCGCGCGTCAGCCCGCGCGCAACCCCTGTTCGACCGTATCAAGGAGCGTCTGCATCTTGACCGGCTTGGCCACGAAGCCGCGAAACCCGGCCGCCTCGCATTCGGCGCGCTGCTTGGAGGTGTTGTTCGCCGTGACGGCCACGATCGACGGCGCTCCGGTCCCGAGCAACTCTGCGATCTTCTGGGCCGCTTCGACCCCGGTCATCCCCGGCATGTTGATATCCATCAGCACCATCGAGGGTGTGCTCTCGGTGACGCATTCGATCGCCTGCGGACCGCTCTCGGCCAGAGACACGGCATAGCCGCGATATTTCAGCATCTTTGACAGCACGAGTCGGTTGGTAGGGTCGTCATCGACCACGAGGATTGTCATCTGGCCCATTCGCGTTCTCCTGTTTATGCGGCTTTGATGTTGGTGGCGGATGTCGCGCCCGGCGCCTCGAGCATGACGTCGAGCACGAAGGTCGCGCCGTGGCCGGGACTGCTCTGGACGAGAATGTTGCCGCCCATGGCGCAGGCGAGCCGTTGCGAGATCGCAAGCCCCAGGCCGATACCGTTGAACTTGCGTTTCGCGGAACTGTCGGCCTGCACGAAGCTGTCGAAGATGCGGGTCAGATCGGCTTTCTCGATCCCGGGCCCGGTATCGCTCACGGCAAGGCGCAGCCGCTGGCCGGACAGACCCGGCACGACCTGCAGATCGACCGAGACCTTGCCTTCATTGGTGAACTTGATCGCGTTGCCGATCAGGTTGATGGCAATCTGGCGGATGGCGAGCCTGTCGCCCAACAGGAGGTTCGCGACCGGGCCTTCGTCGCGGAATTCGACGGCCAGATCCTTCTGCTGGGCCGAATTCCGGGTGAGGGCGATCACCTCGCGGATCGTCTCGTCCGGGCTGAAGGGGGCGTTCGAGAGGTGCAGGTTGCCCGACTCGATCTGGCCGAAGGCGAGCAGGTGGTCGATCATCTCGACCTGGGTCTCGGCCGAGTTGGAGGCGACCGAGACAAGCTCGCGCTGCTCTTCGGTCAGGTCGTCGAGTTGCAGCAATTCGAGCATGCCGATGATGCCGTTCATGGGTGTGCGCAACTCATGGCTGAGGCTTGCGATGAATTCGGATTTCGTCTTGTCGGCAGCCTCGGCCGCGTTGAGCGCGCGCTCGAGCCGCTGTGCAAGGCGGCTGACAGCGAGCGTGCCGAACCCGAGGACGGCCGCGACCAGCATCAGCGCCAGCGCCAGCGGAATCGCGACCGAGCGCAAGGCATTGCTTCCCGGTGCAGGCGCGGGCCAGGTCAGATAGCCGAGCGTCCCGTCAAGGCCCGCGATCGACAGGGCCTCGAGATTGCCCAGATCGGCGCCGGTCGCGGCGAAACCGAGATCCGTGAGAAGGAACATCTCGCCCAGCGTTTCGGCAGTCGCATCGTCGATGCGAACGGCCGAGACCAGAAGCGCAGGCGATTCCCCAGCAGCGAGGTCGCGGTCATGCGGAACGATCCAGCTCGCCGCAAGCGACCAGATCGTGCTGTCGATATCGACGAAGGTGCTGATCGCCGCGCTGCCCGTTCCATTGTCCAGGCGCGCGACCAGATCGTGGGCCGCATCCACGAAGGCGGCGAAATCATCCGGGTTCAGATGCGCGCTGTCCTCGTCGGTCCAGGCCAGGATGTCGGGCAGCGCGCCGCCAGCGATGGCAAGAACATGCATCGTGGCGCTGACATAGGCGCCCGAGCCGAGATTTGCATCGAGCCAGTCGATATCGTTCGCGGCGACTGCATTGAAGGCTTCTGTCCAGAATGCATAGTCGTGCGCGACAGTCTCGTTTGATGCGACAATCGCGTTCAGCCCGCTTTCGATCATGAGATGCGATTTCTCGCGGGCATCGTCGTCGAATCGATCCGTCAGCCAGAGCATGGCCGCGAGCACGGTTGCGGTGACAATCAGCACGGCACTGAATGCAAGCAAGCGCAGCAGTTGCGACAGATGGGCTACGGTGAACAGGCGCATCGAGAAACTCCGCAAGACAGGTTCCTCACTGTTGCGGTGGCTTCCCTAACATACCGTGAACAGGCGCATCGAGTGCTTTGAAAATTGCCGAAAGCGACCGATGACAGGCGCTTCAGGCGCGCCGCTGGCTGGACGATCAGGATGACAGATGGGGCTCGCTTGAGGAGGGAGCTGCCACGATCGGCGCAGCCCTGACAGGCACGCTCATCGAGTCGATGGCGCTGAGCAACGCGCTTGCATCGCCTTGTTTCGCTGCTTCGAGCAGTTTTCGCGAAGGCTTGAAGCCAAAGAGCGGATAGGGCGAGGTGCCGTCGCAAAGCGCCATGTCCCAACAGGCGAATCTGCGTCGCAGGATCGGTGCGCGGCGCAGCACGTGCATGCCGTAATGGCGCGGATCGTCAAGAAGTGTTGCGCAGAGCGTCTCGATCCGCGCGCTCTCGCCCTCGAGCACCTGGACGAAAAAGGATCTGTCGAAATAGAGAAACCCGGTCAGATCATGCAGCGGGTTGTTGCGCAGGCAGGCATCTGCGATATCGAGAAGCTCGATTGAGTGCGGCCGGATCGCTGGCCGGGAAATGTAGATCAGGCTTTCGAGATCGTGCACGCGAACCCCCCTCCCCAGGGGGTATGTCCCGCAAAGATTTTTTCCGGTAGCCCATGCCGCAGACTCGGTCAAGTGTTTTGCGCGCCAGCGGGGGTTTGCAGGCTGGTGGGAAAGGTGTGCATCAATGGCTTTGGCACGGGTCGTCGCCATGCGATTTGTCACATATCCGTCGTCAAGTCTGCGTAGCGTCTGCGCTGCGACATCTGGTGCGCGCGAAACGCTTGCCAGAAAGTTTTCGCAAGATATAGTGCTCGTTACATGCAATGCTGTGGCGCAGCATTCATTCGGCCCCGCGGGAGCGCGTTGGACGAACGACCGCCCCAGGGGCTGCCAGATTGGAGGCGGCACCCGATGGATGGTGATTTCAGAAGCGAGTTCGTGCGTGACCCCGTCGGGCTGCGTCAGTATCCTGCGCTCGTGCTGAACGCGGATTACCGGCCGCTATCCTATTATCCGCTCTCGCTCTGGCCCTGGCAGGACGCTGTGAAGGCGGTGTTCCTTGACCGTGTCGATATCCTGGCGGAATACGATCATGTGGTGCGCAGCCAGCGGATGGAGATCCGCGTGCCCTCAGTGGTGGTGCTGCGCGAATTCGTCAAGCCGCGCAAGCGCGTGGCCTTCACCCGCTTCAACCTCTTTCTGCGCGATGAGTTTTCCTGCCAGTATTGCGGCGCGAAGAATGATCTCACCTTTGACCATGTCGTCCCGCGCAAGCTCGGCGGTGTAACGAGTTGGGAGAATGTCGTGGCCGCCTGCGCGCCCTGCAATCTGAAGAAAGGCTCCAAGACCCTGCGCGAGGCAGGCTTCAGGCTGCGCAAACCGCCGATGCGGCCGGAGGCCGAGCAATTGCGCAATCTGGGTCGCCGCTTTCCGCCGAACCATCTGCATGAAAGCTGGGTCGATTACCTCTACTGGGATACCGAACTTGACGCCTGAGCTTGCGCCTGTCCTACTGGACAACAGCGCGCAAGGG
>SLKB01000006.1 GCA_007134805.1 Paracoccaceae bacterium | reverse complement strand
CGGTGTTGCCGAAACCATCAGGAACCCCTTGCCATAGGCAGCTTTCTCATACCCCTTGAACTCCTCCGGCGTGACGAAGCGATCCACGCGGTGATGGCGGGGTGTCGGCTGCAGATACTGGCCGACAGTGATGAAATCAACATCGGCTGCGCGCATGTCATCCATCACCTGCAGCACCGACTGGCGATTCTCGCCGAGGCCTACCATGATGCCCGATTTCGTGAACATCGCAGGGTCAAGTTCCTTCACACGCTGCAAGAGCCGCAAGCTGTGGAAATACCGCGCGCCGGGGCGGACTTCAGGGTAAAGCCCCGGGACAGTTTCGAGATTGTGGTTGAAGACGTCGGGCCGCGCCTCGACGACCGTCTCCAGGACTGAGGGGGCGCATTTCAGAAAATCCGGCGTCAGGATCTCGATGGTCGTGTCAGGCGCGCGGTGACGGATCGCGCGGATGGTCTGCGCAAAATGCGCGGCCCCGCCATCTTCCAAATCATCCCGGTCAACGCTTGTGATGACCACATGCTTCAGGCCCAGCTTGTCGACCGCATGCGCGACGCGCCCCGGCTCGAACGTATCGAGCGCATCGGGCCGGCCGGTCGCCACATTGCAGAATGTGCACCCGCGCGTGCAGATCTCGCCCATGATCATCATGGTGGCGTGGCCTTGCGACCAGCATTCGCCGACATTCGGGCAACCGGCCTCTTCGCAGACAGTTGTCAGGTTGTGCTCGCGCATGATCTTGTGCGTTTCGGCATAGCCCTTGCCGCCGGGCGCCTTCACACGGATCCAACTCGGCTTCTTGGGCTGTTCCTGCACAGGCCGATGAGCCTTTTCCGGGTGGCGCTGCTCGGGCAGTTTCAGATCGCGCACGGTTTTCCCTCCAACACGGTTGCAATCATGAGATAACCCGAGGCGCGGCTGAAAACAACGGATCGCAGGGAATACCTCCTGCGCGCGGGCGTCATGTCGCATCTGCGAATGCGCGGGATTTCTCCAGCAATTCGGCACCGGCCGCGCAGAGATTGGCGGCCAGATCATCGAACCATACCCCACCCTCGCTGGACTTGCGCCGGACGAGAGCGACTTGTCGCGCAGGCTCCGGGGCGTCAAACCGGCGCAGGGTCATCTGCGGCGCAGCGGCGGCCTCGGCGGGAATCGCGATCTCGGGGAGGAGTGTCAGGCCGAAGCCCTGCGCGACCAGACCGCACAGGGTTGCAAGCGACGAGGCCCCGAGGTCCAGCCGGGTCTGGCGCCGGTCGACCGCGCAGACCGCCAGTGCCTGCTCACTCAGGCAATGCCCCTCGTCGAGGAGCAGAAGATGTTCGGGCCGCAATGCAACGGGCCGCAGCGCCTCGGCGCTCTGGTCGAGGATCTCGAAGCGCGCAGCAGACCCTGCAAGCACGAACCGATCCGAGAAGAGCGGGGTTACATGAAGATCGGGGGCGCGAGGCGGATCGGCCAGCACCACAGCATCCAGCCGCCCCTTGCGCAGTGCATTTAACAAATCGACCGTCTGTGCCTCGCGCAGGCGCAGCTCTCGGGTGATGTCGGTTGCACGCAGGCGCGCCAGCGTCCCGGCCAGCAAATAGGGCGCGACGGTCGGGATCATGCCGACATGCAACGCCGCCCCCAGCGCGTCGCGCCGGGCCGAGGCTTCCAGTTCCATCGCCTCGGAAAGGACCCGCTCGGCGCGCGCAAGCACAGCGCGCCCCTGCCGGGTCAGACGCACATCGCGCGGCAGACGCTCGACAAGAGCAACCCCAAGAATACCTTCCAACTCTCTGATCTGCATTGATAAAGCAGGCTGCGTCACATTCGCGATCTCGGCTGCGCGCCCAAAGTTGCGCGCCTCTGCCAGAGCTTGAAAATAGGCCAGTTGCTTGAGCGTGATCTTCATGCGAGGGCCTTCGGCGATGGACAACAACCCGCTGCGAACCACCGCCTACCCCGGCAGATCCGGTGGCATTGCGCTGCTATTGCGTCCGCATTGTCGTCATAGTCGATATAGTTAATGCGAGGGAAGAGAATATTGTTGCCTTTTGGAAAACAGTCTGTCCTGATCGAAAGACTTTACGGACTTGTGAAAATACTTCAGCGTTGTTTCGTGGGGAACGACAGAACGTCGCGGGAATCAAGCACTATCAACATATCGTCACCGGCCGCTAGGCCGTTTGATGCGTGGTGCTGAGTTCTTTCGCCGTACTCTCCGCATGTGAGCATGAGTACGGTCTGCTGGACTGCTAACACGGTCCATCCCTGGCAGACTTCATAGTAGAACGAGTGGAAAGGGAAATATGTCCAAAATTTTCAGTTTTCAGGAAGGCGGACTGTCCTACACAGTCACCGTCTTCGAGGAAGGCGGGCAGATCTTTGCCGAAGTGACCGTCCTTCACGGCTCGATGGATGTGAATGCCATCTATGTGGCCGACAGCAACTTCTCCGGACCTAGTGTTGGATTGCCCGGTCCGTTGAACATGAACGGGGGCGGTCAGATGTTCGAGGGCGCGCGGGTCCAGTGGGATGATGCGATCGCATTGTCCAGACCCGGCCTCGGCCGAGAGGGAACGGGCAAGGAGACCTTCCTGGGACAAGGCGAGTCGCTGACTGTCCCGCTCAACGCATCGAGCCTCGATGACGTGGATTTCATCGGGATCCGCGCGACGT
>SLKB01000349.1 GCA_007134805.1 Paracoccaceae bacterium | reverse complement strand
TCTCTGGGCCGAGCAGATGATGGGCGACGCTCAAATCGCCCTGCCCCAAGAGTTCACCTGGATGCAGCCGGCAGTGCAGAGCTCGGGACTACAGCTTGTCCACCTTCTGCAATCGGGCGATGTTACGCATCTGGGCCTCAAGGGGCCGAAACGCTGCCGGCTCAGCCTTGTTGTCACCGATGGCGCTGGCGTAGGCGCGCCCTTCCAGATGCGCCTGTCCGATGAGATGCAACATGCACGCTGGACCAGCGGCGGGCGCGATTACGAATTGATCGCCCGCGATATGGCCGATGTCCGCTTTGCATCATTCGCGACCGCGCTGCACCGCGAAAGTGTCGATCGGACTGCGGATAATGCGCTCTATCTCGCCGCACTCGAGGCCGCGCGCCTTCCCTGTCGCGCGTGAAGGAATTTGTGCCCGCGATGGAATAACCCGGCGCACCGGATCGTCTCTAACAATAGGGGCAGGTGCGATCTTTGGTCGCACTGTTCCGCGAGGAGGGCATTTGCGACGGGAGGATGCATTACATGCCAAGGAAAGAACGTGGGCTGGTCGAGCTTTATCACGACGATCCGGAACGTGCGGAATATCTGGTCTTCGGGCGCAGGACGGGGCCGGGTCGGCGCGGTTTCCTGAAGGGTGCGGGGCTTGCCTCGATGGGGGCGGTGCTGGGCACCACCATCCCGTTCAGTGCAAACATGCCGGCAGGGCTGATGCCGGCCGCGCTTGCCGAGACGGTCGATGATTTCACCTTCGACGCCAAGCACGCAGACATGATCGTGCACAATGACCGCCCGGTCAATGTCGAGGCGGCCGCGCATCTGCTCGATGACGATGTGACGCCGTTCGACAAGCATTTCATCCGCAACAACGGCACGATGCCGATGCCGATCAGCAAGTCGGATTGGCGGCTCACGATCGACGGCGAAGTCAATGAAGAACTGGAACTCTCCTACGATCAGTTGATGACTGATTTCGAGCATGTCACGCTGAAGCTGCAACTGGAATGCGGGGGCAATGGCCGCGCAGGCTTCAACCCGCTTCCACGCGGCAACCCCTGGACCATCGGCGCCATCGGAAATTCCGAGTGGACCGGTGTCCGCCTGTCGGACATCCTGCGCCGGGCAGGTCTGAAACCCTCGGCGGTCTACACGGGTCACTACAGCTATGACGAGCATCTCTCGGGCGACCCTGACCGTCCCGCGATCTCGCGCGGTGGGCCGATCGACAAGATGATGGACCCGCATACCATCGTTGCCATCAAGATGAATGGCGAAGATATCCCGATCGAGCACGGCTATCCGGTGCGGATCGTGGCACCGGGCTGGGCGGGCTCTGTCAGCCAGAAATGGGTCACCCGCATCTGGGTGCGCGACCGAGAGCATGACGGGCCCGGCATGACCGGACTGAGCTACCGGGTCCCGCGCTTCCCCGTCGAGCCGGGCTCCGAAGTGGCGCATGAGGACATGATGGTGATGGGCTCGCTGATCGTGAAATCTGCGATCACCGACCCTGTCGCCGGGGCCGAGATGCGTGCGGGCGTGCCCTTCGAGATACGGGGGCAGGCCTGGGCGGGCGACAACCATGTGGTGAAAATGGAGACGTCCATCGATTTCGGGGCCACCTGGCAGGAGGCCGAGTTGCACGCTCCACCCAATCGGTATTCCTGGCAACGCTGGCGGCAGGCAATCATTCCGCCTCAGGCCGGCTATTATGAGATCTGGTCGAAAGCAACCGATAATCAGGGCAACAGCCAGCCCATGGTTGTTCCCGGCTGGAACCCGCGTGGCTATCTCAACAATGCCTGTCACCGCATCCATTTCACCGCCACGTAAGGATCGACTGGCAACATGAAACGATATCTCTCCTTGGCCCGGGCGGCTCTTGCCGCCCTGGTTGTGGCAATGCCGGTCGCTGCGCATGCTCAGGACCGCATCACCCGACTGGCCGATGTCCCAGAGGATTTCGAGTTCCATCCCCTGCCACCCGGCGAGGGTGTCGATGAGGTCTATTACGGCTGCATCGCCTGTCATTCGCTGCGCACAGTCACGAATGGAGGCTATTCGCGCCACATCTGGGACGAGTTGCTTGACTGGATGGTAGAAGATCAAGGCATGCTCGAGCCAGAACCCGAGGTGCGCGAGATCATGCTCGACTATCTCGCCACCTATATCGGCGAGGATTGGGAAGGGTGATCATTCAGCGCTGAAGGTTGCTCGACGGATCTCAAGATGCGCGCCCGAAGCTTCGGGCGCGCACTTTTAGAATGGCCCGCTGTCGGCTCGTCCACGGCGTCGGGTGCGAGTCCAATCCGGCGCATGAGTGCCAAGATAAAGCGGAACTCTTGTGCATCCAGGCCTCACAACCCAGCCTGTCGAACTCTGACCTTCGGCTTCACTGCCTCGATCAGTCCTCGAGATTCAGGGTCTGGCGAAGACGCTCGCGAAGCGCGGCGCTCTGGTCGATCGCAAGGCGGCTTGTCCCGAGGAGGTTCTCCGTGAGGTCGGCAGCATTCGGTTGACCCGGGGGGACAGCAGACGAAGGCGCCGCTGACGCTGGCAGATCGCGCGCGGCTGACGCCTCTGCACGCTCTGCTGCCTGCAACATCCCAGTTGACGCGGTCCCGGCCTGAGCAGTCGCGCCCCCATCCAGTTCCGCGGATTG
>SLKB01000113.1 GCA_007134805.1 Paracoccaceae bacterium | reverse complement strand
GACGACACTGGTGCCGGGCGATCATGTGATCCCGCTCTACACGCCCGAATGCCGCGACTGCTATTCCTGCCGGTCGGGCAAGACCAATCTCTGCACGGCCATTCGGGGCACGCAGGGCCAGGGGCTCATGCCTGATGGCACGACGCGGTTTTCGATGCTCGATGGCACGCCGATCTATCACTACATGGGCTGCTCAACCTTTGCCAACCACACGGTCCTGCCTGAGATCGCGCTTGCCAAGGTCCGCAAGGACGCACCCTTCGACAAGATCTGCTATATCGGCTGCGGGGTGACCACGGGCATCGGCGCGGTGATCAATACTGCCGGGGTCGAGATCGGGTCCACTGCGGCCGTGTTCGGGCTGGGGGGGATCGGGCTCAATGTGATCCAGGGGCTGCGCATGGCGGGCGCGGACATGATCATCGGGGTGGATCTGAATGACGCGAAGGAAGACATGGCGCGCAAGTTCGGCATGACGCATTTCCTCAACCCCTCGAAGCTGAAGGATCCGGTCACGCAGGAGATCATCAAGCTGACCCAGCGCGGCGACGACCTGATCGGAGGGGTCGATTACAGTTTCGATGCGACAGGCAATGTGCAGGTAATGCGCGAGGCGTTGGAATGCAGCCATCGCGGCTGGGGCGTGTCGGTGATCATCGGCGTCGCACCCGCCGGCGCCGAGATCAGCACGCGCCCCTTCCAGTTGGTCACGGGCCGCATCTGGAAAGGGACGGCCTTCGGTGGCGCCAAGGGCCGGAGCGACGTGCCGAAATTCGTGGACTGGTACATGGACGGCAAGATCGAGATCGACCCGATGATCACCCACAAGCTGACCCTCGATCAGATCAACGAGGGGTTCGACCTGATGCATGAAGGCAAGTCGATCCGCGCCGTGGTGGAGTTCTGAGCGATGGCGCGGCCCATCGACTTCTGGGTCTCAATCGGCAGCACCTACAGTTGCCTCAGCGTGTTGCGCCTGGCCAGGGCCGGCCCGGCGGAGCCCCTGTTGCGCTGGCGGCCCTTCGATGTGCGCCGGATCATGCTCGCTCAGGACAATATCCCCTTTCGCGACAAGCCGGTGAAGGCGGCCTACATGTGGCGTGACATCGAACGGCGCGCGCAGAAATACGGGCTTGATGTGAAAGTTCCGGCGCCCTATCCGATCGCGGAGCTTGCCCTTGCCAATCAGATCGCGCTCTTGGGCTGCGATGAGGGCTGGTGCGCGGATTATGTGACCGAAACCTATCGGCTCTGGTTCGGCTCCGGGCTAGAGCCCGGACGCGAACCGGCGATAACCCGCGCTCTCGGATCCATCGGGCAAGACCCGCAGCGGGTGCTTGCGCAAGCGCAAAGCACTGCGATTGTCGATCGGCTGATCGCCCAAACCGACGAGGCCATGGCGCTGGGCGTCTTCGGCGCACCAAGCTTTGTAGTCGAGCGAGAGGTCTTCTGGGGCGATGACCGTCTCGACGACGCACTGGCCTGGGCGGCGGAGGGTCGCCTTGCATGATCTTACGTTCCGGCGGGTAACCGAGCTGGATCACCCCGTGCTCTGGGCGATGCTCGAGCCGGTGTTCCGCGCGGGCGAAACCTATGCCATCGACCGCGACATCGCGCGCGCGCAGGCGCTGGAGTTCTGGTGCAGCGGCACGCATTGCGCCTTCATCGCAGAGGCTGAGAGTGAAAGTCTGGGCACATATTACCTCTGTCCCAATCAGGGGGGTGGCGGCGCGCATGTCGCCAATGCGGGTTTCGTGACGGCAGCGGAGGCGATGGGCAGGGGCGTGGCGCGCGCAATGCTCTGTCATGCGCTCGAGACCGCGCGCGCAGCAAGGTTTCGCGCGATGCAGTTCAATTTCGTGGTCGAAACCAATTCACGCGCGATTGCGCTCTGGCAGGCGCATGGATTCGACATTGTCGGCCGCCTGCCGCGCGCCTTCGATCACCCGCGGCGGGGTTACGTAGACGCGCTGGTCATGTATCGTCATTTGTGACAGAAGGATCGCCTTGACGATAAGGAGCACTCCACCGATGGCCCGTGCTGGGATCCCGCTGCTGGCAGTTCTGATCGACGCTGACAATTCTTCGCCGAAATGGGCCGAGGCGATCTTCGAGGAGATCGCGAGCCTCGGCGAAGCCAGCGTGCGACGCATCTATGGCGATTTCTCGCGCAGTCAGATGTCGGGCTGGCAGGACAAGCTGCCGATGCTTGCCCTCGTGCCGCACCATCAGCCTGCGAACACAGTAGGCAAGAATTCCAGCGACATCGCACTGGTGATCGACGCGATGGACCTGCTGCATTCGGGACGATTCGATGGTTTCGTGCTGATCAGTTCCGACAGCGACTTCACACGGCTTGCCAGCCGCATCCGCGAGCAGGGGCTCGATGTATACGGCATCGGCCAGCAGAAGACGCCGGAAGCGTTCCGCAAGGCCTGCAAACGTTTCATCTTCGTCGAGAACATCCTGCCGGAGGCCGAGCCGGACCCAACGAGCCGCAACAAGAAGGTTTCGCCCTCGCAAGCAGTACCGCTGGTCAAATCGGCAATGCAGGCGATCGACAAGGATCAGGAGTGGTTCTCGCTGGGCCAGCTCGGCCAGTTCATCGTCGCGGCCAATCCCGATTTCGACAGCCGCAACTATGGCTGCGCGAAACTGAGTGAGCTGGTGGCGAAAGCCGGCGTGTTCGAGCTGCGCAAATCCTCTGGCAACACGATGCAGGTGCGGCTGAAGCCCTAGACAGCCTTCGCGTGCCGCTTTAGGAACACCGCCCATGGCCCAGAAATCAGACCCAAATTACCGTATCATCGCCGAAAACCGTCGCGCGCGGTTTGACTATCATATCGAGGAGGACCTCGAATGCGGGATCATGCTTATGGGGTCCGAGGTTAAATCGCTGCGCACCGGGCAATCGAATATCGCCGAAAGCTATGCCGGGGTCGAGGATGGCGAGCTGTGGCTTATCAACGCCTATATCGCACCCTATACCCAGGCCAAGACCTTTGGGCATGAGCCCCGCCGCAAGCGCAAGCTTCTGGCATCACGACGCGAATTGGCCCGGCTCTGGGCGGCGACGGCCAAGCAGGGCATGACGCTCGTGCCGATCGTGATGTATTTCAACCATCGCGGCCTCGTAAAGATCAAGATTGGTGTGGCCAAGGGCAAGAAGCTTGCCGACAAGCGCGCGACCGAGGCCAAGCGGGACTGGGACAAGCAGAAGCGCCGCCTGTTGAAAGAGCATGGCTGAGGTCTGGTCCGGCCCGGTCAGACAGTGACTTGCTGGGCCACCTGCTCGCCAACCCCGAAGACGCGTTTGTAGCGGGAGATCTCGTCCGGGGGGCCCATGGCCTTGAGCGGGTTGTCAGAGAGCTTGACTGTCGGGCGCCCATTGGCGGCGACAGCCTTGCAAACGAGGCTGAAAGGGGCCAGACCATCCGCCGGGGCCAGACCGCGGAAATCATTGGTGAGCAGGGTGCCCCAACCGAAGCTGACGCGCACGCGGCCCTTGAAACGTGCGTGCAGCGCCTCGATCCGGTCGACATCGAGCCCGTCAGAGAAGATGACGAGCTTCTCGCGCGGGTCCTGACCGCGCGCCTTCCACCAACGGATCGCGGCCTCTGCCCCGTCTTCGGGGGCGCCCGAGTCGATCCGGATGCCCGTCCAGTCCGACAGCCAGTCGGGGGCGCGATCGAGAAAGCCTTGCGTGCCGAACGTGTCGGGAAGGATGACGCGCAGATTGCCCGAATGCTCGGCCTGCCAATCGGCGAGTACCTGATAGGGCGCCTGGGTGAGTGCCGTGTCCGTGTTGGCAAGGGCGGCATAGACCATCGGCAATTCATGCGCATTGGTGCCGATCGCTTCAACCTCGCGGCGCATGGCGATCAGGCAGTTCGAGGTGCCGGCGAAATTGTCGCCCAGCCCCTCGATCATGGCCTGCACGCACCAATCCTGCCACAGGAAGGAGTGCCGGCGGCGGGTGCCGAAATCGGCAATCCGCAGCCCCTCGATCCGCTGCAGCCGCTCGATCTTTTCCCAGACCCGTGTCATTGCGCGCGCGTAGAGCACCTGCAGTTCGAACCGTTTCATGCGCCCCAGAACCGCGCGCGAGCGCAACTCCATCAGCACGGCGAGCGCGGGGATTTCCCACAGCATCGATTCGCACCAGGGTCCCTCGAAGCTTAGCTCATACTGATCGCCCACGCGCTCGAGATGGTAGGGCGGCAGGCGGAAGCCTTCGAACCATTCCATGAAATCGGGCCGGAACATCTGGCGCTTGCCGTAAAAGGTATTGCCGCGCAGGAAGGTCGACTCGCCGCGCGACAGCGAGAGGCTGCGGATATGATCAAGCTGGTCGCGCAGTTCGCCCTCGTCGATCAGATGGGCGAGCGGGATATGGCGGGCGCGGTTGATCAGGCTGAAGCTCACCTGCGTCTGGCGGTGATTGGTAAAGACCGACTGGCACATCAGAAGCTTGTAGAAATCGGTGTCGATCAGCGATCGCACGATCGGGTCGAGCTTCCAGCGGTGATTGTAGACGCGGGTGGCGATATCCATGCGGCTCAGTCCAGTGTGACGCCGGCCGCTCGCATATCGGCCAGTGCCTGCGCGACCGAACCCTCATGGTCAATCCCGCGGCACAGATCGGTCAGAACCCGTGCCTCGATCCCGAGCCGAGCCGCATCACGCGCCGACCATGCGACGCAGAAATCAAGCGCCAGCCCAACGAAATCCAGCGATGTGATGCCACGGGTGCGCAGATAGCCCTCAAGCCCGGTGGGTGTGCGCTGGTCATTCTCGAAGAAGGCTGAATAGCTGTCGATCCCGGCTCGGAATCCCTTGCGCAGGATCAACTCCGCCCGGTCGATCTGCAGATCGGGGTGGAAGGCCGCGCCGATGCTGCCCTGTACGCAATGATCGGGCCACAGCACTTGCGCGCCATATGGCATTTCGATCGTCTCGAGCGGTGCGCGGCCGTCATGCTGGCTGGCGAAAGACGAATGCCCCGCAGGGTGCCAGTCTTGCGTGAGCACGACCGCGCGCGCGTCGGCCATGCGCGCGTTTATCCCGGCCACGATCTCATCGCCGCCCGGCACGGCAAGCGCGCCGCCGGGGCAGAAGTCATTCTGCAAGTCGATCACGATCAGTGCATGGCTCATCTGCGGTCCTCCTGCTTGGGCCAATGGCTAAGCCGCCTTGCTGCTTGCGTCAATGCTGCAGGCTTGCGCGGGCAGGGTCCGGGCGCTAGAGACACGCGCATGTTCACTGTGGCCGCACTCTACCACTTCACGCGTTTCGATGACCCTGCGGCGCTGCAAGGGCCGCTGTTGCGGTTGGCGCAGGACAACCGGGTGCGCGGGTCAATCCTGCTCGCGCTCGAGGGGATCAATGGCACCATTGCCGGCACCCGCGCAGGGATCGACGCTGTTTTGGCGCATATTCGCACGCTGCCGGGCTGCGCCGCGTTTGAGTGGAAGGAAAGCCCCGCGCCCAAAATGCCGTTCGGCCGCATGAAGGTCCGGCTTAAGCGCGAGATCGTCACCATGGGCGAGCCCGATATCGACCCGCGCGCAGGAACAGGCCATTATGTCGCCCCAGAGGACTGGAACGCGCTGATCACGGCGCCCGACGTGGCGGTGATCGACACGCGCAACTCCTACGAGGTCGCGATCGGCAGCTTCAAGGGGGCAATCGATCCCGGCACCGAGAGCTTTCGGGAATTCCCGCAATGGTGGGCCAGGAACCGGCACCGGTTTCACAACAAGCGCATCGCGATGTTCTGCACCGGCGGCATCCGCTGCGAGAAATCGACGAATTTCCTGCTGGGGCAGGGGGTTGGGGAGGTCTATCACCTGAAGGGAGGGATCCTCAAATACCTCGAAGACGTGCCGCGCGATGACAGCCTCTGGGACGGGGCGTGCTTCGTCTTCGATCAGCGCGTCTCGGTCGAACATGGCCTGACGCCCGGCCCGCACACCATCTGCCACGGATGCCGGCGACCGCTCTCCCCGGACGATACACAGCACCCCGACTACGAGGTCGGAGTCAGTTGCTATCACTGTGCCGCCAGCCTGCGCCCAGCCCGGCGGGCAGCCCTTCGCGAGCGCCAGCGGCAGATCACGCTCGCCGCGGCGCGTGGCGCGCGGCATCTGGGCGCACAGTCCGATGACCTCTGACAAATAATCGGCAAATGCAGATGCAATCTGGTTTTCGCTTGAATTTGGCCATATTCCGGGATCAAAAAACGCGCGCGCCGGATCGGCATGATCTGCCTGTGTTCTCTACTCCGAGTTTCCACGCATTGGTTTCGCCATGAGTATTCCTCCGAGGATCGGTGTGGTCATCCGCACCAAGGACCGGCCCCTCTTCGTGCCGCGCGCCTTGCGCAGCGTCCTGGATCAGAGTTTCCAGGACTGGCATGTCGTGCTGGTCAATGACGGCGGGGATGTCGATCTGCTTCGGACGGCGACCTGTACAAATGGTCACGCCATACTGCCGCCAGAGAAATTCGAGATCCTGGATCTGCAGCCGGGCAGAGGACGCTCGGCTGCGTTCAACGCGGGCGCGCGCGCCTTGCAGACCGAATTCATTACCTGCCTCGATGATGACGATACCTGGGCTCCTGACTTCCTGTCCTCGCTCCTTGCCTTCCACAGCGACACGACAGCCTTTGTGCCTTGCCTCGGTGGGGTTGCTGCCCGTGTCACGGCGCTGCGTGAAGAGATCATCGAGACGGCACTCGGGCCGCAACTCAAGATCATAGGTGAAGATAGCCTGCCGCGTTCCTTCGCGCGGGGCGAGTTCTTCCTCAATCCGCTCGCCTATGCCTGTTTCCGCCAGGATGTCTACCCGGTCCAATGGATGCTCTCGCGCGACGCGGTGCTGGGCTGTGGGGGCTTTCCCGAAGATTTCGACGTGATGGAAGATCGCGCCTTTCTCAACAGGTTTTTGCCTCGCTGGAGGGTTGCGATCCTCGATGCGCCTCTGGCCTTCCACCACCGCCGCACGCAGCGCGTCAAGGATTTCGGGCGCGATGTGACGCTCAACACGCTCGACAATCCATCCTATGACTGGCGGCTCTTTTCGGATCTCGCGCGCCCAGGCATCAATCTGGCGCGCGACAGCCGCAAGGCAGAGATCGTGCGCAGCATCGCGGCCGATCTGCTGGCCGAGCTGAATTACGAGACCAGCGCCATCTGGCAGAAGGTTGATGGCGATGTGCTGGGCCTGCGCACGCAGATGATCCAGGATTTCGCGGATCTGCGTCTGCGGATCGAAGAGGCGCAGGAAAATGTGGCCTCGCAATTGCCACGCATTCCTGAGCACCCGAAACATCCACCCCAACCCATCCTCCCAGTGCTGCCCGAAGGTGATGTCGCGTTCGATATCTGGGAAATCCCGGCGCCCGATGAGCTTTGCGCGCATGTGACCCCTGGCGTTACCTTCGTTGAGCGCCTGACACTCTCCTTCCAGAGCGCCGGCGCGGGGCTGCTGATGCGCTATGCAAGGCCCGAGACCCGGCTGGAGTTACAGGTCCCCAGGACTGGCGGCTGG
Source organism: Paracoccaceae bacterium (assembly GCA_007134805.1). Classification (GTDB taxonomy): domain Bacteria; phylum Pseudomonadota; class Alphaproteobacteria; order Rhodobacterales; family Rhodobacteraceae; genus Roseinatronobacter. The sequence continues at coordinate 3,039 of SLKB01000113.1, read as the reverse complement.
ACCGCGCTCGAGATTTCGCTGGAAGGGCTCGCACCTGCGGGCATGTCCCTGCAGTGCCACCTGCAAGTTGCAGCGCGCGAGGGATACCTGTTCGAGACCGCGCTGAACCAGCGCTTCGGGGGGGGCGGGGAGGCCGATCGTCACCACCTATCCGACTATGACGTACATCGTTGCCCCGATGGGGGAATCGGCGTGATCGAACGGATCATCCCGGCCGCCTGGCTCGCCGGGGCGCGCGAGCCGAAATTCTCGATCATCCTGCCGCGCGAGGCGTTGAATTTCCAGTTCCTCTGCCGGCATCTTCGTCTTTTGCGTGTCGCGCCCATTTGACATGTACACTAGGCCGGACTAGCGTCGCGGCATCAATTGAGAACGGTTTGCCCATGGCTTCAGGTGAAATCTCGGAGTTTGCCACTTTGGGCGATCTCGGGATCGACATTTTCCACCGTGTCAATCAGCCGAACCAGCGGCGCCATCGCTATGAATGTATTGCGACCTTGCCAGAGGGCGGCCAGCCCGACAGGTTGCAACTGCACCTGCCCAATGCCAAGGGCCGCCGCAAGGCATGTCTGGCCGCGGCACATCGGCTGGATCGCTCGGGTCTTGCGCGCATGCGCCTCAGCTTGGCAGATCCCGGCACTTACCCACCATATGCGCAAGGTGATCTGATCGAGTTTCTGGTCTATCTGGATTTCCTGCGCGCCTGGAAGATCGCCGAATTCGAGATCGTCCGTCTGGAGGGTATTTTGCAAGAGAATCGCCGCCCAGCGATCGCCGAGATCTCCGGGGTCTTGAGGCTGCTGCTCGATTTCAACAAGCTGCATCGCGCGCGCCCATTCATCGACGCTGTCGCGCCAATATTGCTAGATCATGCCGAGCAAGGGATCGAGGATCGCTGGCAGAATGCAGGATATTCGCTGCGCATGACCGGCGATCTGCAGCGCAGGGCCGGCGCGCCGAAGGCCGCCTTGCAAAGCTACGAGGCGGCATTGAAGCTTGGAGAGAACGCGCATCGCCTGGAACTCGCAATTTTCGCTGCCAGAGATGCAAGCGATGCAGAGTGCGTCAAGCGCCTGCTTGTGCGATACAAGGCGCGCTGGCCCCTGCCAGAGCGTCTGGAGGCACTCGCACGCCCCGCCGATGCACCGCAGATATCCGGAGCCGCCTCTTGACCCTGATCCAGACCCGCGAGAACTGCGCCGATATCCTTTGCATCGGAACGCAGAAAGCCTCGACCAGTTGGCTGCATCATGTGCTCAACGCACATCCGCGCACCCATTCCTTTCCCAGCAGTGAGCCGGTTACCTCGACCAACAAGGAGGCGCATTTCTGGGACTGGAACCATGACCGCGGCGTGGCCTGGTATCGTGAGTTGATGACCCCTGATGACCCGATTAAGCTGTCGCTCGACTTCACACCGGAATATTCGATGCTCTCGGAAGGCCAGATCGCGGAGTGCAAGGATCTGAACCCGACCGCGCGCGTCATCTATGTGCTGCGCGACCCGCTGGCGCGCGCGATCTCGGCGCTGCGGATGCACACCAAATGGCGCAGCCAGGGTGCAAGGGCGGAAGGGGTCGAGATCCGGTACGATCAGGACTTCCTCGAGCTTGTCACCCGCGCCCGGATAGTCGAGATGAGCGCCTATGTCGCGAATTACGTTCGCTGGTCGAAGCACTATGACGATATCCTCGTGCTGAATTATGAGGATATCCTGCAGGATCGTCACGCGGTCATTGCCCGGATCCATGCCCATTGCGGCCTTGAGACCGAAGCATTGTCCCCCGATGCTCAAGCCGAGTTCGACAAGCGGATGGAAAAGCGCGTCTGGGTCAGCACGCGCTACAATGTACAGAGCGAGGCGCTCTACTTCCTCCACGGGCTGCTCTGGCCCAAACGGCAGGCGGCAGAGCGGTTTTTCGGGCTGGCCTTCGAGGAATATCTCGATGTGCTGGCGGAAGATCGCTGAGCCTGTGTCCCGCGTCAGGCGCGCGCAATGAGCGCCTCTGACCCTGCGATCCTCGATCTGCTGCGACGGCTGTGGCGCGGGGTTGATCTTGCCCCAGAGGTGCCAGAGCGCGCGTTACTGAAGGCCCTGGCCGACGGGGCAAGCTATGGACGCGTTCTCGCGATGCTGCGAGTGCTGCGGCGCACCGGGCTGCCCGGGGCCCAAGCTGCGCGCGCCGCGGTCGCGCGCTGGCCGGACTCGATCGACATGGCGCGCGCCTCGGTCGATCTGGCTAAGCGTGGGGCGCGCGATGATGCGCTTGCAGCACTGGCGGAACTGGTGAATGTCCAGAACCGGCGGTGGGCGGTCCTCGCAGGGGCCTGGATCGACCGGGATGACTGGACGCGCGCGCAGGATGTCCTCGCACGGATTGATCCGGCGTCCGAGACTGCACATGCGGATTTGCGCCGACGCGCCGAGATCGCGCTGCAACTTGGTGACTTCGAGACCGCCCGCGCGGATCTGCACTGGCTCACTCGCGCGGGTGTTGCGGCGCCTGCACTCGATCTTCGGCTGCGCTACCGGCAGGAGGGGGCAGTCGTTCTGAATGCGGCCGTTGTCGGTCTCGACAACCTGCATGTCTCGGTCCTGCCGGAGCTGTTCTCGGCCTGCCTGACCGAGGGGGATTTCACGCGCGCCCCCCTTGTGCTTGCGCAATGGTGCGGCCTTGCTCCAAACGCCCCAGCTGTCGCTCGGGCCATCACACGGCTTGCACTTTCGCGCGGCGAGGGCACAGCAGCGCAGGCCCACCTGCGCGCCCGGCTCGACAGTCGGACGCCCTGGACATGGAACGCTCAGGATCACCTGCAATTCCTGCGCGCAGGGCTGCTGGTGCAGGAGGCGCCCGAGCCACTTCTGGCACATGCCGAGGCGGCCTGCAGGCTGCACGTCGATCATGTCGCGCTCGCGCATCAGCAGCGCCTGCTTTCGGAAAGCGTGACCGACTGGCGACATTTGTCCTTGCCACGACCGTGCATCGGAACGCCTGTCGACCGCGCGCTGATGATCGCCCGGGCTGCGTTGCGCGCGGG
>SLKB01000020.1 GCA_007134805.1 Paracoccaceae bacterium | reverse complement strand
GCCTGAGCAGACGCCCAAGCCCAAACCTGCCAACCGGCGCAAACCGCGCCCCCGGCGCGAGGATGATCAGCCCGCGACAGGCGATGGTGACACCGCGCCGCAAGGCGAGGGCGTGGTCCAGCCTGACAAGCCCAAGCCGCGCCGCGCACCACGCAAGCGCAAGACCGATGAGGGCCAGCCTGAACTGCCCGATATGAAGCAATCGGCGGCTGAATAACGCAAGCGCATTGCGGCGTCCCGTCGCTCAGAACTGGCCCGCGGTTGGTGGCAGCAAGCCGATCGCATTGGCGCCATTGAGCACGAACTGTACCGAAAGGGCTGCGAGAAGCAGTCCGAAGAGCCGCGTCAAGACCATCGTGCCGGTCCTGCGCAAGAGCCTCTCGATCAGCGCCGAGGAGAGGAACGCGAGAAACACCAGCAGGATGACGACCAGCATGACGGCGGTCACAAGCGCCATGGCATGCGGGCCACGGCCTGCATCACCGATCAGCAGGACCATAGTCGCCATGGCCCCTGGACCGGCAATCAATGGCATCGCAAGCGGGAAGACGGATGGATCATCAGCCTCGGTGCGCGCTGGATCGTCCGAGGCGTGATCCGCCCGGCGCCTGGCTCGGCGATCGAACAGCATGTCGAGGGCCGTCAGGAACAACAGGATCCCACCTGCGATCTGGAATGCCGGCATCGAGATCCCGATGAACCGCAGGAAATCCTCCCCCGCGACTCCGAAGAGTGCAAGCAGGATCGCCGCGATCAGGCAAGAGCGGATGGCGATCGCCCGGCGGCGCGCACTGCTCATGCCTTGCGTGAGCGCCAGAAACACCGGCGCCGTGCCGACCGGATCGATCACGACGAACAGTGTTACGAAGGCGGTGATCAGGAAGGCTAGATCAAGAAGATCAAGCATGGTTCATACTGCCTTGAAATGTTTTGAAAGTTTCAGGCCTTGCCCCTGATAGTTCGACGCGATCTGCGCACCATAGAGTTGCTCGGGTCGTGTGGCCATCTGCTCATAGACCAGCCGGCCCACGATCTGGCCGTGTTCAAGCGCAAAGGGCGCCTCGTGACAGCGCACCTCAAGCACGCCACGCGCGCCGGTTCCGCCCGCAGCCACATGCCCGAAGCCCGGATCGAAGAAGCCGGCATAATGGACGCGAAACTCGCCCACCATGGCCAGATAGGGGGCCATTTCAGCGGCATAGTCGGGCGGGATATGGACTGCCTCGCGACTGACAAGAATGTAGAATGCGCCCGGGTCGAGGATGATCCGGCCGCTGTCGGTGTGGATCTCTTCCCAGAAATCACCCGGCAGATAGGCGGCGATACGATCAAGATCGATGACGCCAGTATGCGGTTTGGCGCGATAGCCGACCAGCGTGCCTTGCGCAGGGCGCAGATCGACCGAGAAACCGAGCCCGTCCGAGATCACGGGCTCTCCCGGTACCAGCGTCTCGCGCGTGTGCAAGGCTGCGAGCGCGCTGTCGTCAAGGCGCGTCTGCCCCTTGCGAAACCGTATCTGGTTGAGCCGCATGCCGGGGCGCACGAGGACCGAAAAGGATCGCGGGCAGATTTCAGCATAAAGCGGGCCCGCAAAGCCTTCGGGCACGCGGTCGAACTCGACGCCCCCATCCGTGATGACCCGCGTCAGGAGATCGAGCCGCCCGGTCGAGCTTTTGGCATTGGCAACGGCCTGGACGCCCGCGGGTAAGGACAACCGCTCCATCAGTGGGACGACATAGACGCATCCCTTCTCAAGGACCGCGCCCGATTTGAGATCCATCTGATGCATTTCGAAATCGGCAAGGCGCTCGGCCACGCTGCGACCTTGACCGGCAAGGAACGACGCCCGCACGCGCCAAGCGCGGGACCCGAGGCGCAGATCAAGGCTCGCAGGCTGGATCTGATCCGCAAGGATCTCGGGTTCTGCAGTTATTTCGCCTTGCTCGATGAGTTGCCGCAACGTCTGTGATGGCAACACGCCTCGATCCTGCATGAGTTTTCCCCGATCCTGCTCGCCACCGCGCCAGTCACATGTCTTTCTCATGACAGATGCCGCGTGCAACTGCAAACTGCTGACGTACTACGCCGATCCGGTCAGTGTACAAGAAATTTGGTCGGGCTAGCAGGACTTGAACCTACGACCTTCCGTCCCCCAGACGGACGCGCTACCAGACTGCGCCATAGCCCGAAACCTTGCGCGCATACCTACCTGATTCACGCCCGAGAGCAAGCGCGAAAACCGGGCCTGTGTCCAGGGCGGTGCTCAGCTACCCGAGCGCATCCGTGCAAGCAACGCCTCTGTCCGCGCGATGATCGGGGCGAGCGCGGGACGCACAGAGGCAGGCGGAGAGGTCTTGCGCAAACGATGCGCGATCTCGGAGGGGCGCGGTGGGGGCGCGCGTGTCGCCGCGGTAGAATCAGGAGGCGCGATGCCATGCGAGTCTGTGGTGGCGGCCTCCTGCGATGCAGCCTTGATCGGTCGGGTTTCCGGCTCGATCGGCGCGATTTCTGTAGCGTCTGGAAGCATTTGCCGATCAGGTTTCACCAGGGGCTCTGCAGTGGCTGTTTCGTCTTCAGCCTCGGATGGCAGGGGCGGCACGTCGCGGTCTGAGCCTGTTGTCGCGGTCTCCTCGATCTCTCGTCGCGGTGTCTCGTCGCGGAACAGATCG
>SLKB01000177.1 GCA_007134805.1 Paracoccaceae bacterium | reverse complement strand
TGGGGCTATGATCTGCCGGCAAGCATTTACGAAGAAGCCATTGCGCGGAGGTAATTGATGGAATTCTCGCTCAGCCCTCTGATTTACCTCGCGATTTTCGGCGCTGTCATCCTGGTTCTGCAGGGGATCTATCTGCTCGTGTTCGGCAAGAGCATCGAGCACGATTCCAAGATGAATCGCCGGCTCGAACTGATGAAGAAAGGGCAGGCGAAAAAGGACGTGATGGAGCAGCTGCGCAAGGAGCGCGCGCTTCATTCCGGCATGATCTCGCTGCCGCTCTATGGCCTGCTCGAAGACCGCGCGCGCAAGGGCAATATTGCCTTTTCCGCGCAGACCCTGCTTCTGCTTATGCTCGGGCTCAGCCTGTTCAGCTTCGTGGCGCTGCAACTCGCCACCCAGACCGAAACCACGATCAGCGCCGCGATCGCGGTGGCCTTCGGCTTCGGGGGGGTCTTTGTCTGGGTCTCGAACAAGGCCAAGAAGCGGGTCGCGGCGATTGAAGAGCAACTGCCCGAAGCGATCGAGCTGATGGTGCGCAGCCTCAGGGTCGGCCATCCCTTCGGCGCGGCGCTGTCGAGCGCGGCCGATGAAGTCCCTGACCCGCTGGGCACGGAACTGGGCCTGATCTCGGACGAGGTCGCCTATGGCCGCGACCCCGGCGAGGCGATTGTCGAATTCGGCGAGCGTGTCGATCTGCAGGATCTGCGCTTTCTCGCTGTCGCCGTCTCGATCCAGCAGAAATCGGGGGGCAACCTGGCCGAGATCCTCGAGGGGCTCTCGAAAGTGGTCCGCTCGCGTTTCAAGCTCTTCCGCCGCGTGCGTGCGATCACGGCAGAGGCGCGCTGGTCGGGCGTGTTCCTGTCGGCCTTTCCGATCGTGGCGATGTTCGGATTGCAGGCGATCAAGCCGGATTATTACGACGTCGTCAAGGAGACGCCCTACTACGTCCCGGCCGCGCTTGTGGTCTGCACCTTCCTCGTCATCAACATTTTCTACATGCGCAAGATGACCAACATCAAGGTCTGACCCCGCCACGCCTCGGGCCGCGCCACAGGAAAAGAACACTGCCATGTCTGACTTCGAGTCCCTCTCCAGCCTGATCACTGTCGCCGCACTGGCGGGTGTTACCCTGCTCGGGGTCGCGGTCTTCCTGCTGATCCGCGGCGCACGCCCCGACCCGATGAACCGGTTCTCGGCCGAAGCGGCGTCCACCGCGACCCCCGAGGCCGGGCAGGAGACGACACTGCGCCGATCGGCGGGTCGCGAAATCAAGGCGCTCGACAATTTCTCCCGCTTCCTCGAACCAGAGAACGCAGAAGAACTCTCTGCATCGCGCCAGCGCATGATCCAGGCCGGATACCACGGCCGCAACGCGGTGCGGGATTTCCATGCGCTGCAATTCATTCTCGCCATTGGCGGGTTGCTTGTCTCGACGATCATCGCCTTTGCTGTTCTGCCCGACAGGTTCGACAGCCCGATTTCCCTTGCGCTGATCATGCTGCTGCCGATGCTGATCGGCTATTTCGGCCCGCGCCGCTGGATCGAAAGCCGCATCGAGAAACGCCGCGAGGAAATCCTCTCGGGTTTCCCCGACGCGCTCGACATGATGCTGATCTGCGTCGAGGCCGGCCAGTCGCTCGACCAGTCCATCCGCCGTGTCGCCGACGAGATCAGGCCCGCCTACCCCGCGCTCTCGGAAGAACTCTCGACAGTTGGCGAGCAGACCCGCGCCGGGCGCGAGCGCAGCGAGGTGCTCAAGGACATGGCGAAGCGCTGCGATATCTCGGATATCACCTCTTTCGCGACCGTGATGGTCCAGGCGGCCACCTACGGGACCTCCATCACCGACGCCCTGCGCGTCTTCGCCGCCGAGATGCGCGACAAGCGGATCATGCGCGCCGAAGAGAAAGCGAACATGCTGCCGACCAAGATGACGCTCGGCACGATGATGTTCACTGTGCCGCCGCTTCTGATCATCCTGATCGGACCCTCCGTCGTCGGGATCATGGCCGATCTCAGCGGCGGGATTGCACCCTGAGCCGCGATGGCCCGCTGCGCCCTCCTTCTTCTCTGCGTGCTTATCGCTCTGGCGGGCTGCATGGCAGGCCCCGATCCGGCACGGGATCTGCACGGCCCCGACGGGTTGCCCGCCCGCGCCGCCAGCGTCCCGGAAGCTGTCGACGGGCTCGAGATCGGGCATCGCCTGACCGCTGCGGGCGAGTACGAACTGGCCCTGCGCGCCTATCACCGCGCCGCGGCACAGCAGGGCCCGACGGTCGATGTCCTGTCGGCCATCGGCTCGGTCAATCTGCGGCTCGGCCGGGTGCAGCAAGCCGAACAGGACCTGCGCCGCGCGCTCGAGCAGGATGAACGTTTCGTCCCGGCGCTGAACAATCTCGGCGTCGTGCTGGCCGAGCAGGGCAAATGGGCCGAGGCGAGCTTGCATTTTCGCAACGCCTTCAGTTTCGATGCGGGCAGATCGCAGGAAATCCGCGAAAACCTGCGCTTAGCAGTCGAAAAATCCGAAAGAACCGACTATCCTGACCTCGAGGTGCATCAGCTATCGCTGATGCGGCGGGGTCATGGCAGATATCTGCTGCTGGCCGCGCCTCTGTAACGAGCAGTGAGGACGCGAAAATGCGCCACCCAACCCTTGTAGCGCTGCTTTCAGGCAGCGTGATCTGGCTTTCCGCATGCGAAGACAGCAGCCGCGCCAGCGTCTCGCGGGCAATCGACTCTGTCACCTCGGTCGACCAGCAGAACATGGCGGAACTGATGCTGACCGCCGGCGACCCGGAAGAGGCCGTCGCCTATTTCAGCGCCCAGATGGAAAACGAGCCCGACTCGCTTCTCAACCAGCGGGGGCTGGGGCGGTCGCTGATGCGCGCGGGGCGCGCCAATGAGGCCGTGCCACTCTGGCGCGGGGTCACCGCCCACCCCGAGGGGACCAATTCCGACAAGGTTGCGCTGGCCGATGCGCAGCTGCGCGCCAATGACTGGGCCGGCGCCGAGCGGACGCTGAACTCCATCCCCCCGACCTATGAGACCTTCGATCGCTACCGGCTCGAAGCCCTCGTCGCCGACAGCAAGCAGAACTGGCGCAGCGCCGACCATTTCTACGAGATCGCGGCCGGCCTGACGACGCGGCCCTCCAGCGTCTACAACAACTGGGGCTATTCGCATCTGACACGGGAAAACTTCCGCGAGGCCGAGCGGCTGTTCACCAAGGCGCTCCAGCACGACCCAAGCCTCTTCACTGCGAAGAACAACCTGGCGCTGGCGCGGGCGGGACAGGGGAACTACACGCTGCCGCTCGTGCAGATGACCCAGCAGGAACGCGCGGTCATGCTCTATACCATGGCGATCGCCGCCATTCGCAAGAATGATGTCAATGTCGGCCGCGTGCTTCTGGAAGAGGCGATCGACACCCATCCGCAGCATTACGAGGAAGCCGTGCGCGCCATGCGGGCGCTCGATGGCGCGGGGACCGGCTAGTGCTGATCAATGCGACCTCGGCGCTCTGGTTCCTGCCCTTCGCGGCGCCGATTGCGCTCTGGGTGGCGCTCACGGATCTCAAATGGATGAAGATCCACAATCGCGCCGTGCTCGCACTTGTGGCGGTCTATGCCATCGTCGGCTTGATGGCGCTTCCGCTTGCGACCTGGGCCTGGGGCTGGGTGCATCTTGCGGTCGTGCTCGCGCTGGGCTTCGTGCTGTCATCGGTCGGGCTGATGGGCGCAGGCGACGCCAAGTTCGCGGCCGCGATGGCGCCCTTCATCGCGCTGGGCGATCTGAACCTGTTCCTGCTGCTTCTGGGGACAGTCGCGCTTGTCGGTGTGATCGCCCATCGCGTTGCACGACGGACAGCCGCCATTCGCGGCCTCGTCCCGGACTGGGAAAGCTGGCACCGGCGCGAGTTTCCCTTCGGCCTCGCGCTGGGGCCGAGCCTTCTGTTCTATCTCGCCCTCGGGGCGGTTTTCGGCAACGGCGTTTCTTAATTTCGCCTTGTTGCGGCGCTACAGATAAGGGCTTCCAGCTGTAGCAGGTGCGACATGAATATCGAAGCCAGACATGTTTTCGCCCCGGCCACGCCGCGCAGCCTCGATGCGACGGGCCTCAGCCGCGTGATGATGCGCGACATCCTTCTCAAGACGATGTTCCGCACATCGCGCGCGCGCATCACCGACATCGCGCGCACGATCTGCCTGCCGATCCCCCAGACGATCGAGCTGATCGACTTGGCGCGCAGCGAAGCCCTGGTCGAGGCCACGGCCACGATCGGCGCCAATGCCCAGGCCGAGGCGACCTTCCAGCTGACGCAAACCGGCAAGGCGCGCGCGCTCGATGCGCTGGCCCAATCCGAATATTACGGCGCCATGCCCATTCCGCTCGAGGAGTATGCCAAGCAGATCGCGCGCCAGTCGATCCGTGACGTCCAGATCACCCGCCGCCACCTGAAGCGGGCCATGGGCGATCTGATCCTGCCGCCCAGTCTGCTCGACGATCTGGGCCCGGCAGTCAGTTCGGGCCGCTCGATCCTGATGTATGGCCCGCCGGGCAACGGAAAATCCTCGATCGCGAACGGGATCCGGGCCGCGATGGGCGATCGCATCTATGTGCCGCGCGCGGTCACGCATGCCGGCCAGATCATCAATGTCTACGACCCGATCGTGCACCGCATCGTCAGCACCTCCGAGGACAACCCCTCGCTGTTGCGCCAGTCCGGCAACCATTTCGACAACCGCTACCTCTATTGCGAACGCCCCACCGTGATCACGGGCGGCGAGTTGAACCTCTCGATGCTGGACCTCACCTACAACCCGGTCTCGCGCACCTATCAGGCGCCCTTGCAGTTCAAGGCGACGGGCGGCGTCTTCATCATCGACGATCTCGGCCGACAGGAAGAGCCCCCCCAGGCTCTCATCAACCGCTGGATCGTCCCGATGGAGATGAACTATGACCTCCTCGCGCTGCAATCGGGCGAGAAATTCATCGTGCCCTTCGACACGCTGGTGATCTTCTCGACGAACTTCCATCCCAATGACATCTTCGATCAGGCCGCGCTGCGCAGGATCTTCTTCAAGATCAAGATCGACGGGCCAAGCCAGGCGGATTTCCTCAAGATCTTCGCCATGGTCGCCCGCAAGCGCGAGATGCCGCTCGACGAGGACACGCTCATCTACCTGATCAAGGCGAAATACCCCGAAATCGACAATGTCTATGCGAATTACCAGCCGGTTTTCCTGATCGATCAGATGATCTCGATCTGCGATTTCGAGGGCAAGCCGCGCCACATGTCGCCCGAACTGATCGACCGGGCCTGGAAGAACATGTTCGTCCAGACCGAGGAGATCACCCGCTGAGGCCGCGCGCGCCTAGCCGATCTCGGCCGCGCGCGCCTCGATCACCTCGAACGGCACGCCGGGGTCGGATTTCGCGCAGCGAATCACCAGCGATGTCTTGACCGTGATCACGTTTTCCGCAGCAAGCAGCTCTTCGGTCAGGAAGCGCTGGAAGCTCGACAGATCGGGGGCCACGCATTTGAGGATGAAGTCGATCTCCCCGTTGAGCATGTGGCATTCGCGCACCAGCGGCCAGCCAATGCAGCGCTTCTCGAAGCGCGCCAGATCCGCCTCGGCCTGGCTGTTCAGCCCGACCATGGCAAAGACCTTGACCTCGAAGCCCAGATCGCGCGCATTGACCCGCGCGTGATAGCCGCGGATGAAGCCCGCCTCTTCCAGCGCGCGCACCCGGCGCAGGCAGGGCGGCGCCGAAATGCCGACCCGCTTGGCGAGCTCGACATTCGTCATCCGGCCATCGGCCTGCAATTCCGCGAGGATCTTGCGGTCGATCGGATCCAGCTTGCTGACGGACATGCCCACTCTCCCCCTAGTGTCACTTCTTTAGTCTGGCCACACTGGCTGCGCAATAATATTTCAATTATGCGCAATAAATTTATCGCCTGCGCGCGCGCAACCCTGCAAACGCCCCGACCAAGGACGGGGCCTTGTGCCGACCGCCACAATCCCTAGATTGCGCGCAACACAGGTTTCAAGGGACTTCCGAGATGACTGACACGCGCCACACGCGGCTTCTGATCATCGGCTCCGGGCCGGCCGGCTACACCGCCGCGGTCTACGGGGCGCGCGCGATGCTCAGGCCGATCCTCGTGCAGGGCATCCAGCCGGGCGGGCAGCTCACCATCACCACCGATGTCGAGAACTGGCCCGGCGATACCAGCGTGATGGGCCCCGACCTCATGCTGCGCATGGAAGCCCATGCCCGCGAGATGGGAACCGAGATCGTCACCGACCACATCGCAGCGCTCGACCTTTCGCAGCGCCCCTTCACGGCCACGGGCGACAGCGGCACGCTGTACACGGCCGATGCGCTCGTGCTCGCCACCGGCGCGCAGGCGCGCTGGCTGGGCCTGCCATCGGAAGAGGCGTTCAAGGGCATGGGCGTCTCGGCCTGCGCGACCTGCGATGGCTTCTTCTATCGCGGGCAGGAGGTCGTGGTCATCGGCGGCGGCAACACCGCCGTGGAAGAGGCCCTGTTCCTGACCAACTTCGCCTCGAAGGTCACGCTGGTGCACCGCCGCGACAGCCTGCGCGCCGAACAGATCCTGCAGCACCGGCTCTTCAACCACCCCAAGATCGAAGTGATCTGGGATCACACGCTCGACGAGGTTCTGGGCAACGACGCAAATCCGGGTGTGGGCGCCGTGCGGTTGCGCCACGTGACCAGCGGCGCGACGCAAGAGCGCGCGTGCGCGGGCGTCTTCATCGCCATCGGCCACTCTCCGGCGAGCGCGCTTGTGAAGGATCAGCTCAGGATGCAGGACGGGGGCTATGTCTGGGTCGAGCCCGGCACGACCCGCACTTCGGTGCCCGGCGTGTTTGCCGCCGGCGATCTGACCGACCATATCTACCGCCAAGCCGTCACCAGCGCGGGCATGGGCTGCATGGCGGCGCTCGATGCCGAGAAATTCCTGGCCGAGCAGGCCTAGCGCAGGATCGGCTCCAGCGCGTCATAGAACGCCTGCGCAGGCGCACCCCATGTGACCTCGGGCAGGCTGTCGGGCTTGTAGCGCAAGCGTGCAAGCTCAAGGCGTGTGACGAAGCGGCGGTGGCGGACCACGCCGGCCGGGTCGCGCCAGGCGGGATCGAGCGCCCCGCCCGTGATCTCGGCGCGGAAATAGACATCGACCTGATGGAAGCTGCCGCCGGGGTCGTGGAACTCGTTGACGAGGCAGGGCGCACCGACCGAGATCTGCAGGCCGCATTCCTCCATCACCTCGCGCTGCAGGTTCTCGGGCAGCGAGCGGCCGCGCTCGACCCCGCCACCGGGCGCGCACCACAGGTCGCTCTTGCCATCTGGCCAGGCATTGACCACAAGAAGCCGCTCCTCGTGCAGAATCAGGGCGCGCACGGCAAGTCGCGGTGATAACATTGCATGATCTCCTCTGGCGAAGCCCAACCCTGCACCTTATATCGATGGGATGAAAGCCGTTTTGACCGCCCTGCTTGTGTCCGCTGCGCCCGCGAGCGCGGAGTGCGTCGTGCTCCTGCACGGGCTTGCGCGCTCCGAGCATTCCATGCGCGTCATGGAAGAGGCGCTGAGCCTGCACGGCTATTTTGTCGTCAATCACGGCTACCCCTCGCGCGCGGCGCCGATCGACGAACTGGTGGATCACGTGGGCATCGCCGTCAAGAATTGTGGCGAGCGCCGCATCAATTTCGTCACCCATTCGATGGGCGGGATCCTCGCGCGCGGCTGGCTCGCGCGCCACCGGCCCGATGAGCTGGGCCGCGTGGTGATGTTGGCGCCCCCCCATCACGGGTCCGAAGTGGTCGATTTCTTCGCCGATATCGAGGCGTTCTCCTGGATCAACGGCCCCGCCGGGCTCGAACTCGGCACGCGCCGCGACGCGACGCCGAACGTGCTGCCCGAACTTGCCGATTACGATCTGGGCATCATTGCGGGCGATGTGTCGCTCAACCCCATCACCTCGGCGCTGATCGAGGGAGATGATGATGGCAAGGTCTCGGTCGAGAGCACCAAGCTCGAAGGGATGACCGATCACATCGTGCTGCCGGTCACCCATACCTTCATGATGAACAATCCGATGGTCGTGGCCGAAGTGCTGGAATTCCTGCGCTACGGGAAATTCGACCACGGCATGACCTTCGGCAACGCGCTGCGCAAGCTCGCGAACCCCTAGCGCGCGCGGATGATCGCGTTGACATGGCCCATCTTGCGGCCGGGCCGGCTTTCGGCCTTGCCGTAAAGATGCACGGCCGTATCCGGAGCCACCAGATAGTCCGGCAGACGGTCGATGTCATCGCCAATGAGATTGGTCATGACGACATCCGCATGGCGCGCCCCGTCCCCGAGCGGCAATCCGGTGATCGCGCGGATATGCTGCTCGAACTGATCGACAGCGCAGCCATTCTGGGTCCAATGGCCGGAATTGTGCACGCGCGGGGCAATCTCATTGACCAGAATCCCGCCCGGAGTCACGAACAGCTCGACGCCAAGCACACCAACGTAATCAAGCGCGTTCAATATATTGGCCGCGATAATGACCGCATCGCTGCGCTGCGCGGCGCTCAGGCGCGCGGGCACCCGCGTCTGGTGCAGAATGCCGGATTTGTGCAAGTTCTCGCCCGGGTCGAAAGCCGCGACCGCGCCCGCGACATTGCGCGCCGCGATGACCGAGACCTCGGCGCTGAACGCGATCACACCCTCGGCGATCGCATCCGCCCCCTCCAGTTCGGCAAGCGCGGCTGCCAGATCCGCGCCTGCGCCCAGCCGGACCTGGCCCTTGCCATCATAGCCCATCCGCCGCGTCTTGAGGATGATCTCAGGGCCAAACTCGGCCATGGCAGCGGCCAGATCGGCCGTTGAGGCCACGGGCGCGAAGGGCGCGGTCTGCAAGCCCAGGCCACGCAGGAAGCGTTTTTCCTCCAGCCGGTCCTGCGACACCTCCAGCGCCCGGAGACCGGGCCGGATCGTGCGCAGATCTTCCAGCGCCGCCAGCGTCTCGGCCGGGATATTCTCGAACTCGAAGGTGATCACTGCGACGCTTTGCGCGAAGGCACGCAGCGCCGCGCGATCGTCCCAGGGCGCACAGGTCACCCGCTCTGCCAGATGCGCGGCCGGGGGGTTTGCGCCCGGATCATAGATATGGGTGCGATAGCCCAGCCGCCCTGCCGCGACCGAGAGCATCCGCCCCAACTGCCCACCGCCCAGGATGCCGATGGCCTGCCCCGGCGCCAGCGCGTCACTCATCCTGCGGCACCTCGGGGATCGACGCCGAAAGGGCCGCGCGCCAGGCGTCGAGCCGCGCGGCAAGCCCGGGGTCGTGCAGCGCAAGGATGCCTGCGGCCATGAGCCCTGCATTGGCCGCCCCCGCAGCCCCGATCGCCATGGTCGCCACAGGGTAGCCGCGCGGCATCTGCACAATCGAATAGAGGCTGTCGAGCCCCCCCAGCGCCCGCGTCTGCACCGGCACACCGATCACCGGCAGCCGCGTCTTCGATGCCACCATGCCCGGCAGATGCGCCGCCCCGCCGGCGCCCGCGATGATCACCTCCAACCCGCGCGCCACGGCGCCGGTCCCGTAGTCCCACAAGCGATCCGGCGTGCGGTGGGCCGAGACGATGCGCGCCTCATGCGCCACGCCCAACTCGTCCAGAACCTCGGCCGCGGCGCGCAGGGTCGGCCAGTCGGACTGGCTGCCCATGATGATCCCGACTTTCGCTGTCATCCATGCCCCCGCCTGTGATCGCCGCCTGTGATCGCCGCGCACTATAGCGATGCCCCCTGTGGGCGCAATCGGGTCAGGCGATGATATCGGGGGTCAATTCATCCTCGATCCGGGCGATCTGGTCCTTGAGTTGCAATTTCTGCTTCTTCAGCCGCTGCAAGGTCAGTTGCGACCCCGGCCCTTGCGCTTGCAGCGCCGCGATCGCGTCATCGAGGTCGCGATGCTTCTGCCGAAGCACCTCGAGCTTGATGCGCAGCACGTCTTCGTGGCTCAATTCCTGCGGCGAGTTCATGGGGGCCTGTCTTTGCTGTGAACGGGCGCAGGATAAACCGGTTTCGTATCAGGCAAAAGCCTTTACCACATGATCCCGGCGCGCTTGCGAACGGGCGCGCGCGCCCCATATACCTTGGGTACGGGTTGCCGCAACGGGACCCGCAGCAATGTCGCTTCAAGAGGACCACGCTGATGACGAAACTGAGTTTTCCATCTCACCCGCTGCTGCTGGGTTTCGAGCAACTCGAAGCCCTGGTCGAACGCACGGCGCGGGCCGGAACGGACGGATACCCGCCCTTCAACATCGAGGTGACCGGCGACCATCGTTTCCGCATCACGCTCGCCCTGGCCGGGTTCCGGGATGAGGATCTGTCGATAACCATCGAAAAACGCCAGCTTTTCGTGCGTGGCAACCAAAGCGCAGCCGACCGCGACGAGCGCGTCTTCCTGCACCGCGGCATCGCCGCGCGACAGTTCCAGCGTGTCTTCGCCCTCGCCGACGGGGTCGAAGTGGCGCAGGCGCATCTGCAGGACGGGCTCTTGCATATCGACCTGATCCGGCGGGAGCG
>SLKB01000206.1 GCA_007134805.1 Paracoccaceae bacterium | reverse complement strand
GCGATCGATGCGCGCGGCGATGGGGGCTGGGACGCGCTCGGGGCGCGGATGCGCGAGGATGTGGTGCGCGCGTTCTATTTCTCGGTCGCGCCCAGCCTGTTCGGGGATCTCGCGCAGCGGCTGCATCTGCGCAAGATCGCCGATCGCGCGTCCCGCATTGTGGTCGAAAAACCTTTCGGCAAGGATCTGGAGAGCGCGCGCGCGCTCAATGCCGCGCTGGCCACGCATTTCCACGAGGATCAGATCTACCGGATCGACCATTACCTCGGCAAGGAGACGGTCCAGAACCTGATGGCAGTGCGCTTTGCCAATATTCTGTTCGAGCCCTTGTGGAACGCGCAATTCGTCGATCATGTCCAGATCACCGTGGCCGAGACAGTCGGCGTGGGCGGGCGCGGCGAATATTACGACCAGTCGGGCGCGATGCGGGACATGGTGCAGAATCACCTCATGCAACTGCTTTGCCTGATCGCGATGGAGCCGCCCAACGCATTCGAGCCCGACGCGATGCGCGACGAGAAACTCAAGGTCATCCGCGCGCTTGACCCGGTCAGCGCGGGCGAATGCGTGCGCGGGCAGTATCGCGGCCCGGGCGAGGACGATTATCTTGTCGCCTCGGGAAACCCGGACAGTCTGACCGAGAGTTTCGTGGCGCTGAAACTGCATGTGTCGAACTGGCGCTGGAAGGGCACGCCGTTCTATCTGCGCACAGGCAAGCGGCTGAAGTCGCGGGTGTCGGAAATCGCCGTCACCTTCAAGGAGCCGCCGCATTCGATCTTTGGCGAATCGAACCAGTGGCGCGAGAATGTGCTGGTGATCCGGCTGCAACCTGACGAAGGAATGGATCTGCGTGTGATGATCAAGGAACCGGGGCCGGGGGGCATGCGACTGAAGGATGTGGCGCTTGACATGAGTTTCGCCGAGGCGCTTGGCAATGACCTCGATGTGCCCGATGCCTATGAGCGGCTGATCATGGATGTGATCCGGGGCAACCAGACGTTGTTCATGCGCGGCGATGAGGTCGAGGCCGCCTGGGCCTGGGTCGATCCGGTGATCGCCGCCTGGGAAGAGCGCAGCGACCGCCCCGAGCCGTATGACCCCGGCACGACGGGGCCCGAGGGAGCGCTCATGCTGATGCATCGCGACGGCCGGCGCTGGCGGGAGATCAGATGATGGACTTTCATGCCTATCCCGACCCCGAGATGATGATGCTGCGCCTCGCGCAACGCCTGGCCTCTGAACTGGGCGAGACGCTGCGCAGCAAGGGGGCGGCCACGCTTTCGGTGCCCGGTGGCAGGACGCCGGGGCCCGTTTTCGACACGCTGAGCGGGGCCGACCTTGACTGGTCGGCAGTCTCGGTCGTGCTCAATGACGAGCGCTGGGTGCCTGAAGCGAGCCCGCGCTCGAACACGCGGCTGTTGCGCGAGCGGCTGTTGCGCGATCGAGCATCGGCGGCGCAACTGATCCCGCTGCGCACTGACGCGCCCGTGCCCGAAGACGCGCTCGAGACGCTCACTGCGGGGCTGGTGCCGCATCTGCCGATCTCGGTGCTGCTGCTCGGCATGGGCGAGGACATGCACACGGCGAGCCTTTTTCCCGGCGCCGACAATCTCGAGGCGGCGCTGAAGGACGACGCGCCGCCCCTGATGGCGATGCGCGCGCCGGGGGCGGATGAGCCGCGCATCACGCTGACTGCACCAGTGCTGAAATCGGCGCTGCGGGTGCATGTGCTGATCACGGGCGCCGCCAAGCGCACGGCCATCGAGCGCGCCGCGAAACTGCCCGCGCGCGAGGCGCCGATCGCGGCGATCCTGAAGGACGCGCAGGTGCACTGGTCGGAGTGAGCCCTGCGGCTGCGCATATGTGAGGTTTGAAGCAGGAGGGGAGGGGCATCATGACCCATTGGAGCAATCTTGCACGCCATCAGCGCGGCACAGAGGGGCGTAGAATCCTCGATCTCTTCGACGCGGAGCCGGACCGCGCGGTCAGCTTCCGCGCGAGCTTCGGCGACATGCTGTTCGATTATTCCAAGACCAATATCGATGCCGAGGCGCGCGATTTGCTGCTTACGCTCGCGCAAAGCGCCCTGCTGGCCGAGCGGCGCGCAGCGATGTTCTCGGGCGCGAAGATCAACGAGACCGAGGGGCGCGCGGTGCTGCATGTCGCGCAGCGTGCGGGCGATGCGGCCGTGATCGAGGTCGATGGCGCGGATGTGATGCCGGAGTTGCGTGCAACCCGCGCCCGCGCCTATGCGTTTGCCGAGGATCTGCGCGCGGGCCGCTACGCGGGGCAGGGCGGGCCGATCACCGATGTGGTCAATATCGGCATCGGCGGGTCCGATCTGGGCCCGGCGATGGCCACGCTCGCGCTTGCGCCGTATCATGACGGGCCGCGGGTGCATTATGTCTCGAATGTCGATGGCGCGCATCTGGCCGATACGCTGCGCGGGCTCGACCCGGAACGCACGCTGGTGATCGTGGCCTCCAAGACCTTCACCACGATCGAGACGATGACCAATGCCGAAAGCGCGCGGGCCTGGATGGCCGAAAAGGTCGCCGATCCGGGCGCGCAATTCGCCGCTGTCTCGACCGCGCGCGACAAGACGGCCGCGTTCGGGATTGCGCCCGAGCGTGTCTTCGGCTTTGCCGACTGGGTGGGCGGGCGCTATTCGATGTGGGGCCCGATCGGCCTCGGGGTCATTATCGCGATCGGGGCGGACGGATTTGAGCAACTGCTCGCGGGCGGGCGCGCGATGGATGAGCATTTCATCGAGGCGCCGCTGGCCGGGAACCTGCCTGTCCTGCTCGCGCTTGTGGGGATCTGGCACAACCAGATCTGCGGGCACGCGACACGCGCGGTGCTGCCCTATGATCAGCGCCTTGCGCGGCTGCCGGCCTATCTGCAACAGCTCGAGATGGAATCGAACGGCAAGCGGGTCGATATGACGGGGGCGGATCTGCACCGTCAATCCGGCCCCATCGTCTGGGGTGAGCCCGGCACCAACGGGCAGCACGCTTTCTATCAGTTGATCCATCAGGGCACTCGCGTCGTGCCGTGCGAATTCCTGCTGGCAGCAAGAGGGCACGAGCCGCATCTGGCGCATCAGCACCGCCTGCTGGCGGCCAATTGCCTGGCGCAATCCGAAGCGCTCTTGCGCGGGCGCAGCCTTGATGAGGCGCGCGCGATCATGGCGGCCAAGGGGCTTGAAGGCGCGGAGCTTGAGCGTCAGGCCCGCCACCGCGTCTTTCCCGGCAACCGCCCCTCGACGACGCTGATCTATCCGCAACTGACCCCTTTCACGCTTGGCCAGATCATCGCGCTTTACGAGCACCGGGTCTTTGTCGAAGGGGTGATTCTGGGGATCAATTCCTTCGATCAATGGGGGGTGGAACTGGGCAAGGAGCTTGCCGTGGCCCTGAGCCCGCTTCTGGAAGGGGCGGATGCCTCGGCCAAGGACCCGTCGACGCGCCAGCTCGTGGCCTATCTGCGCGACAATGGCGTCTGAGGAGCCCTTGGCGGCCCTATAGCCGGATGGCCGAGATCAGGCGTCCGTAATCCGCTTTCCCCTCATGGACCGAGCGGCGATAGGAATAGAAGCGATCGGGGTCGGCATAGGTGCAATGCCCGGTCCAGGACGCCTTGCCGACACCCGCCGCGCGCAGTTGCGCAAGCCCGAAGCCGACCAGGTCGAACTGGTAATGCCCATCGCGGCCATTGGCGAAGAAGCGCGCGAAATCGGGATCCTCGGCCATGAAATCGTCGAGGAAATCCGGGCTGACCTCATAAGCGGCCTGGCTGATGCAGGGCCCGATCACGGAGACGATATTCGCACGTGTGGCGCCAAGCTCCTCCATCGCGTCGATGGTGTGGGTCAGGATACCTTCGAGCGCCCCGCGCCAGCCCGCATGCGCGGCCCCCACGACCCCGGCCGTCTTGTCGGCCATCAGCACCGGCTGGCAGTCGGCCGTCAGGATTGCAAGCGCGAGGCCGGGCTGATCGGTGACCATCGCATCGGCGCGGGGCTTGGGCTGATCCACAGGCAAGGGGGCGTTGAGCATGACCACATCGGCGGAATGGGTCTGATGCACACTGATGAGTGCCGCAGGTGCGACCTCCATCGCGTCGGCGACACGGGCGCGGTTCATCAGCACGGTCGCGCTCTGATCCGAGGAGCCGGGCCCGCAATTCAATCCGGCAAAGATCCCCGACGAGGCACCGCCGCGCCGGGTGAAGAACCCGTGGCGCAGAGGGGAGAGCGCGTCTGTGGTCAGGATCTCGAGCGTCATGCGTCAAATCCGGGCGGAGTCGGGGCATCGTCACGCGTCAGCCCCAGCATCTTGAATAGCTGGCCCATTTCCTGCGGGTGCGTCAAGCGCCGATGTGCAGCGATATGGCTGTCGAGTGCGCTGCCCGCCAGCCCGTGCGCGAGGCTTTGAGCCCGCGCCGTGATGCCGAGCCGTTCGAGCACCACGCCCTGCGGGGTGAGCCGGGTCGCGCGCAGGGGATGGGCTGCGCGGGCGATGGCCTCGAAATCGACATGCGCGGTCAGGTCGGCCGCGCCGGGAGTGTCGAGCGGATCGGCAGGGCGATGCGCGCGCAGCGCCTGCAATGTGTCGCCCCGGCTGCGCCAATCGCCGTAATCGATGATCCAGGCGAGCCCGCCATGACGCGCGATGCGCGCGCTGATACTCTCGATGATGGGGATGGCGGGGGCGCAGGTCTCGACCATCTGGCCCTCGTCAGTGTCCTCCAGCCGGTGGGCGAGCGCCGCGAGCGGTGCGGGCGGCGAGAGCCCGAAGGCCAGCTTGCCGTCTTGCTCGCAGATCATGCGCTCGGCCCAAGCATCGCCCTGGCGCAGGAACTGGCGGATCGGCAACGCGTCGAAGAACTCGTTGGCGATCAGGAAGAGTGGCTGATCGGGCAGGGCCTCGACATGCTCATGCCAGCGCGGCGCATACTGGGCGAGCCGATCAGCCTGTGCGGCGCGCAGGGCCGGTGACGCCTCTATCAGATGCATCTCGGCCGCTGCGGCAAAGCCCGGCAGCCGGGCGGTCGCCCGCATCAGATCGGCCATCAGCGTGCCGCGCCCCGGGCCAAGCTCGGCCAGCGTGAATCGCGTCGGCTCGCCCTGATCGAGCCAGGCCTGCGCAAGGCCAATGCCCAGGATCTCGCCGAACATCTGCGAGATCTCGGGCGCAGTGGTGAAATCCCCGTCAACGCCCAGTGGATCGCGCTGCGTGTAATAGCCGTGTTCGGGGTGCAGAAGGCAGAGCGTCATGTACTCGGCCACCGTGATCGGGCCCTGCGCGCGGATCTGGCGCAGGATCGCGTTGGCCAGTGGCGTCACGCCTCTGCCCGCTGGCGCGCATGTGCCCGCCAGATGAGCCCCAGGCCGACCACGATCATCGGCACCGACAGGACCTGCCCCATCGTCAGCCCTACGGGCCCGAGGCTGATGACATGGCCAAGCGGGCTGTCGGGCGACACGAATTGCGGATCGGGCTGGCGGAAGAACTCCACAAAGCCGCGGGCGAGCCCGTAGCCGGCGACGAAAACACCCGTGACGGCGCCGGGCTGTTTCAGCCAACCCCGCTGCCACACGAGCACGGCCAGCACCGCGAAAAGGACAAGCCCTTCGAGCGCGGCTTCGTAAAGCTGCGTGGGATGGCGCGCGCAGTAAGGCAGTGGCCAGTCCCAGGGGCAGGTCTGCGCGCTCTGGCCGGGAAAGATCACCCCCCAGGGAACCGTGGTCGGGCGGCCCCACAACTCGGCATTGATGAAATTCGCAACCCTGCCCAGTCCGATCCCGATAGGGGCGACCAGCGCCATGGCGTCGGCGACCTGCAAGGGCGCGATCCCGTTGCGTCGGCAGTAGATCAGCCCCGCCACGACCACGCCCGCAAACCCTCCGTGGAAGGACATGCCCCCTTCCCAGATGCGCAGGATCTCGGTCGGATTGGCAAGGTAATAGCCCGGCTGATAAAACAGCACGAAGCCCAGCCGCCCGCCGAGGATCACCCCCACGATCACATAAGTCAGCAGGTTCTCGACGCTTGCGGGGGCCATCGGCGCGGTGTTGCCGGGCCAGAGCGCGGAGCGCGCCATCAGCCGATGCACGATCCACCACCCGCCGATGAAGCCTGCGATATAAGCCAGGGCATACCACCGCAGCGCCAGTGTGAAGCTGCCGATCTCGATGGAAAACAGGACTGGGTCGAGATCGGGGAAGAGGATGGCTAGAGGGGGCATGTGTTCCTTGAGATTGGGCGCGGTCGGGGCGGTTGCGACTGTCTGGCGCGCGGGCGTGGCGGAAGTCAACCTTGAGTTTTGACTGCGCCCATCACATATTGAGGCAAGCCCTGACGCAAAGGTAGGAAGATGCAGACCCGCAACCGGTTTCTTGACGACATGTCACAACTGATGACGAACGCCATGGGCGTGGCGCAAGGCGCCCGCACCGAGGCCGAGACAGCCATGAAAAGCCTCATGGATCGCCGGCTCGCCGATCGCGATTTCGTGACCCGCGAAGAGTTCGACGCCGTGCGCGGCATGGCCCAGAAGGCGCGCGAGGAAAACGACGCGCTGCAGGCGCGCATCTCCGCACTTGAGGCGAAGCTCGGGCCGAACCCGGAGTAAGGCCAACCGCGCCACGGGCCGTCAGTCACTGCCTCGCAACAGATCGCGTAACGCAGTGTCGAGCGCGTCGAGGTCCTGATCGATTCGCGCCCGCTCGGCGCGCAGCTCAGAGATCTCGGCATCGATGGCATCGACGCGGGCACGGCGATCGGCCGTAGCGCCGCTGTCCTCGCCCAATTGCTCGATGAGCCCGGCAAGGCGGCTCTGATCTTCAATCAGTTCGGCCTCGGTCTCGATCAGCCGCGCACGGTCGCGGCGCAGGTCGACCTCGCGCGCGCGCAGGTGCTGAAGCTGCAGGAGGATCTCGCGGGTGGCATCGTCGGGCACGCGACCGGACCAGCGGGCCAGAGCCTCACGGTCGAGATCCAGAAGCGCGATCCGGGTCACGGTTACACGGCTCTCGACGACCTCGTGGGTGGTGAGGGTTCCGGCGGGCAGATCGAGCGTGAAGCGGGTCGCATCGAGTTCGACTGTCCCGCCTGTAGTCTGCATCTCCCAGCCCGCGCGAAGCGGGTGCAGGAGAGTGAGGGTGCGGTCGGCCTCGGGCGGGGCCTCGATGCGGTAGCGCGTGCTGCGCTCCGTGCGATCCTCGGCGACAAGGATGCCATCGGTGATGCGCGTCGATTGCAGGGCGACCTCTTCGGCACTCTCTTCGCGCACGCTCACGGCAGTGTCCTGCGCGAACTCGACCCGCTCACGCGCGCCGGGGGCAAGCTCGGGGATCATGGCATCGCCAGCATGGCCACCCGCCTCGAAGAGAGTCAGCACGCCGGCGGGCAGGCGCAGGGGCAGGGGGTTTTCGATCTCGAGCGTGATGACCGGGTGCGCGCGCCCCGAGCCACCGCGGTAGAGGGTCTGGCGCGCATCCTCGATCCGCTCGCTCAGAAAGGGCAGTGAGATCATCTCGCCCGCGGGCAGGGTGATTGGCTCGGGCAGCGTGTAGCGTGAAAAACTGTCGCGATCATCGAGGAGGGGCGGGGCCACGGCGGGGGCCATGCTCTCCATCGCCATCGGGGCGTCCATCCGCATGTCCAGCTTCAGGGCGGGGGTGACGGCATCGGGACCGAGACGGGTATAGAGGGGCACATCAAGGCGCTGGATCGCCCCGGTCGCAAGTGTCAGGGTGATGTCGTTCCAATCCCGGGTGGTCGCGTTTTCCAGAACGGCCCAGCCGGTCAGCTCGACACCGTCGGGCCTGGTGGTGGCGCGCCAGGCCGTCTGCCAGACAGGCGCGGGCTGCAACCAGGCGAATTCGATGAAACGGTCCTGCGGGTTGCGCGAGTCCAGGCGCAACTCGATCACTTGGCGGCGCGCATCCGCGCGCAGGGCAGCAAGGCCCCGCTCGATCGCTGCCTGATCGGCGGGATCAGTGAAGCGGATCTGGGTTGCCGCATCGAACGGGAGTTGCACGAGCACCCCGCCCGGTGTGCGCAGGCTGAGCACGTCGCACCCGGGCAGGCCGCTCTCCTCGCAGATCACCGGGCGCAGGCCCATGAGCGTGCCAGTCCGGGTCGTGTCATCGCGCTCAAACGTGGCCTGTGCGCCCACCATCGCGGCAATCAGCACCGAGAGATCGCGCAGCGCCTCTGGCTCGAAAGGGAGGCTTGCGAAAGTGTCCTCAAATGCCCCGGGCCCCTCAAGCCGCAACGTCATCGGGGCGCGGAGCGGATCCTCGACACGGAGCGAGCGCAGCACGTGATCGACCTCACCGCGCCGGAAGGGCAGGGTCAGCGCGCCGTCTTCGAGGCTGGCCTCGGCCTCGATGAGCGCGAGCCCCGCAGTGGAGAGCGTGACACCACGGATCTGGGTTTCGGCCGCAACCGGGGGCGCGACCAGCACGGCGAGCGAGAGCAGGAGGGCGCGACGCATGGGGTGGCTCCTGAGACAGCTTTCGTCAGCGTAGCGACGCGCCCCCGGCCCGCGCAAGCAAAGTTTTCGTGCAGGGCGGTGCTGGTGCCTGCTTCCGGGCTGGACGCGGGGTAGGGCTGGGGGTATGAGTGTCGATATGCCACAAGATGAAGACGCGCCTCAGGATCTGAACCCTGCGATCTCCGAACCGCTGCGCCGGGCGCTGGGGTCGCGCTATCTGCAATACGCGCTTTCGACGATCATGCACCGCGCGCTGCCCGATGCGCGCGACGGGCTCAAGCCAGTGCATCGGCGGATCCTGTTCGCGATGCGCGAATTGAAGCTGTCGTCCACGGGTGGGTTTCGCAAGTCGGCGAAGATCACGGGCGATGTGATGGGCAATTATCACCCGCACGGGGATGCCGCGATCTATGACGCGATGGCGCGGCTTGCGCAGGATTTCAATGTCCGCTACCCGCTGGTCGATGGTCAGGGCAATTTCGGCAATATCGATGGCGACAACCCGGCTGCGGCGCGCTACACCGAGGCGCGGCTCACGGCACCGGCCGAGGCGCTGCTCGAGGGGCTGTCGGAAAACGCGGTCGATTTCCGCCCCAACTATGACGGCACATTGCAGGAACCCGTGGTGTTGCCCGCGGCCTTCCCGAACCTTCTCGCCAATGGGGCGAGCGGGATTGCCGTGGGCATGGCGACCAACATCCCGCCCCACAACCTCGATGAGTTGATCGAAGGCTGCCTTGCGATGATCCGCGACCCCGATCTGTCGGAGGCCGCGCTGGTCAAGCTGATCCCCGGCCCGGATTTCCCCACGGGCGGCGTGCTGGTGGAGCCGCCGGAGTCGATCCTTGCCGCCTATCAGACCGGGCGGGGCATGTTCCGGCTGCGCGCGCGCTGGCAGATCGAGGATCTGGGGCGCGGTCAGTGGCAGATCATTGTCAGCGAGATTCCCTACCAGGTGCCCAAATCGCGCCTGATCGAGAAACTCGCCGAAGTGATCCAGACCCGCAAGGTGCCGCTTCTGGCCGATGTGCGCGACGAATCGGCCGATGACGTCCGCATCGTGCTCGAGCCGAAAAGCCGCAGCGTGGATCCGGACCTGCTCATGGGGATGCTGTTCAAGAATTCCGATCTGGAGACGCGCTTCAGCCTGAACATGAATGTGCTGACCGACGGTGTGACCCCGCGCGTCTGCGGGCTGCGCGACGTGCTGCGCGCCTTCCTGGATCACCGGCGCGAGGTCCTGATCCGCCGCAGCCAGCACCGACTCGACAAGATCGACCACCGGCTGGAAGTGCTCGAAGGCTTCATCATTGCCTTTCTGAACCTCGACCGGGTCATCGACATCATTCGCTACGACACGGCGCCGCGCGACGCGCTGATGCGCGAGGTCTGGGGGCGCAGTTTCGTGCGCGCGACGTCAGAGGCCGATTATGTCTCGCCCAGCCCCGGTGAGGGCGAGCTGACCGAAGTGCAGGCAGAAGCGATCCTAAACATGCGCCTGCGCTCATTGCGCAGGCTCGAAGAGATCGAGTTGCGCCGCGAGCGCGACGCGCTGATGGAAGAACGCGCCGAAATCCATGATCTGCTTGCGGCGCCACGGCTGCAATGGGCACGCGTCGCCGCACAGTTGCGCGACGTGCAGGCGCAATTCGGCAAGGCGACCGATCTGGGTCGCCGGCGCACGGATTTCGCAACGGCCACCGAAGTCGAGGAAGTGCCCTTTGAGGCGATGATCGAGCGCGAGCCTGTCTCGATCGTCTGCTCGAAAATGGGCTGGATCCGCGCCATGAAAGGGCATGTGGCCCTCGATCAGGCGTTCAAGTTCAAGGATGGCGATGAGGGCCGCTTCGCCTTTCATGCCGAGACGACTGACCGGATCGTGCTTTTTGGCTCGAACGGGCGGTTTTATACGCTGCTGGCGGCCAACCTGCCCGGTGGGCGCGGCATGGGCGAGCCGGTGCGCCTGATGGTCGATCTGCCCAATGAGGCCGAGATCGTGGACCTGATTATCCATCGCCCTGGTCGGACACTGGTGGTCGCCTCGAGCGCGGGGGATGGCTTCCTCGTGCCCAGCGACGAAGTCATCGCCCAGACGCGGAGCGGCAAACAGGTGCTGAACCTGCG
>SLKB01000324.1 GCA_007134805.1 Paracoccaceae bacterium | reverse complement strand
CGATCATGGCAAGTGTCGATCTGCTCTGCGTGCCCTCGATCCCGACCTTCTACAGCCTTGCAGATCTGGCGACCGATCCCCTCGGCCCGAATGCCCGGCTGGGAACATACACGAATTTCGTAAATCTGCTCGGGCTATGTGGTCTGGCCGTGCCCACGCCGCCCCGCCGCGACGGCCGCCCGGGGAGCGTGACCTTGCTGGCAGCGGCAGGCCGCGACGGGCTTCTTGCAAGCGTCGGCCTGCAGGTCGAGCGCTGGGGCGCGCGGCGAATGGGGGCAACGCCCTGGGCGCTGCCTGCCGCCGATCCCCTGTTGCGTTATGCCGCTGCGGATGAGTTGGAGGTCGCGGTATGTGGCGCGCATATGTCCGGTCTGCCGTTGAACGGGGAACTTACCCGGCTCGGCGCCCGGTTTCTGCGCAAGGCGCAAACCACGCCCGACTACAAACTCTACCGTTTGCGCGGGGGCTTGCCACAGCGTCCGGGACTCGTGCGCG
This sequence comes from Paracoccaceae bacterium, assembly GCA_007134805.1. Lineage (GTDB taxonomy): Bacteria > Pseudomonadota > Alphaproteobacteria > Rhodobacterales > Rhodobacteraceae > Roseinatronobacter. Next base: position 2,207 of record SLKB01000324.1, on the reverse strand, counting down.
CCGTTGGGGGCGCGGCTATCAGTCTTGAGGTCTGGGCGTTGCCGCGCGTGGCCGTCGGCGATTTTCTGGCAGACGTGCCCGCGCCTTTGGGCCTGGGCACGGTCAGCCTGCAGGACGGGACAGCGCCGAAAGGCTTTCTCTGCGAGGCGGCCGCAGTCCTCGGTGCCGAGGACGTGACGGAGATCGGCGACTGGCGCCGCGTACTGGCACTGGCAGGGGCCGTCGCATGAGCCGCGTGCCCTCACACTCCGAGGCTGACATGGGCGGCAGCAATGCGCCAGCCGTCCTGCCTGCGGATCCAGACCTGACTTTGCGCGCCGCACCGGCCCGAGGCCCTGCGACGGTATTCGGCTGTCGCCACGCCCGTATCAGGCCCAAGCACCAGAATCTCCACCCGCGTCAGTTCGCGGGCGAGATCGGTCACATCGCGACCTCGGCGAAAGTCGCTGATCGCCGCGTGACCATAAATGCCGCCATCCGTCGTCATCCGCATGGCCCGCGGGTCGTCCCAGAAAAAACCCTTCAGGGCCGCCACGTCATTGGTCTGAAGGGCGGCTTCATATGCGTCAAACGCGGCCCGGATTTCGGCCGCGATTGCACGCTCGTCCTGTTCTGCCATGACGCCCCCGATTTCCCAAGCCGCCTTGGCATAGCAGCAGAGCGTTGCGCTTGCCAAGCCTGCTTGCCTGCACCGGAGATGCTGCCATGACCGAAATTCAACTGCGCGCACTGCCAGAGCCACTCGATTTTTCGACCGTGAGCACGGCGCTGGTCATCATCGACATGCAGCGCGATTTTCTGGAACCCGGCGGCTTCGGCGAGACGCTGGGGAATGATGTGAGCCTGCTGCAGGCCGCGGTCGGCCCGTGCCAGCAGGCGCTTGCCGCCGCCCGCGCGACCGGCCTGATGGTCATCCACACCCGCGAGGGGCACCGCCCGGACCTGTCCGATGCGCCCCCGGCCAAGATCGCCCGCGGCGCGCCGTCGCGGCGCATTGGTGATCCGGGCCCGATGGGGCGCATCCTTGTGCGGGGCGAGCCCGGGCATGGCATCATCGACGCGCTTGCCCCCTTGCCGGGCGAGGTCGTGCTTGACAAACCCGGCAAGGGCGCCTTCCACGCCACCGATCTGGAGCAGATCCTGCGCAATGGTGGGATCGACACGCTGATCATCTGCGGGGTGACCACCGAGGTCTGCGTGCATACCACCATCCGAGAAGGCAATGACCGGGGCTACCGCTGCGTGGCCCTCGCCGATGCCTGCGCGTCCTATTTCCCGGAATTTCACAGGATCGGGCTGGAGATGATCGCGGCGCAAGGCGGCATCTTTGGCTGGGTCAGCGACGCCTCCGCCTTCTGCGATGCACTTCACTCCGCCGCCCGCGCGGCCTGACACAAGAGGGAATATGCCATGCATGCCAAGACACCAAGCCTCTGGACGCCGGGCGACTGGAACGCCCTGTTCGGCCTAGGGACCAACGTGCTCGTCAATCTTCTGGTGATGACGGGCCTTCTGAAATTCGTTGTGGGTCTGCCGGACGAACTGACCTTCGGGCGCATCCTGCCTGCTGTCGGTCTGATGCTGTTTCTGGGCAATCTCTATTACGCATGGATGGGCTGGAAGCTGGCCAGAAAGGAAGGGCGCGCGGATGTCTGCGCCCTGCCCTCGGGCCCGTCCGTGCCGCATATGTTCATCGTGGTCTTCGTGATTATGCTGCCGATCCTCGGCGCAACCGGCGATCCTGTGAAAGCCTGGGAAGCGGGACTGGCATGGGTCTTCATCCAGGGCTTCATCCTGCTGGGCGGGGCGTGGATCGCGCCCATGATCCGGCGCATCACTCCACGTGCTGCGCTGCTGGGCACGCTTGCCGGTGTCTCCATCGCCTTCATCGCCATGCGCCCGGCGATGGAGATCTTCATGACCTCGATCATCGGGCTGACCTGCCTTGCGATCATCATGGCCAGCTGGTTCGGCGGCGTGCGCTACCCGCGCGGCCTGCCCGCCGGGTTGATCGCGATCATTGTCGGCATGGTCATCGCATGGGGCGCGGCGGCCCTTGGTTTTCCCGGCATTGGCGGGATGAGTGGCGAAAACCTGATTGCAAGTTTCGCAAGTTTCGGCTTCTCGATCCCGCTGCCTGCCGTGGGCCATGTCTTCTCGGGATTCGAATTTCTGGGCTTTATACTTGTGACCGCCATCCCCTTCGG
>SLKB01000143.1 GCA_007134805.1 Paracoccaceae bacterium | reverse complement strand
GAGCCGCTCTTCCAGCCCGTGGCCCGGATCGAACAAAAGCTTGTGGCGGATATCCTGCGCCGAGGCGATATCGACCCGCACCACATTGCGCACCGAGCGGCTGTCGGCATCGGCCATCACCGGGCGTTTGGCCGGATTGAGCACGTCGAAGCGGATGGTCGAGCTTTTCGGCAACAGCGCCCCGCGCCAGCGCCGCGGGCGGAAGGCCGCGACCGGGGTCAGCGCCAGCACATCGGCATTGATCGGCAGGATCGGACCATGCGCCGAGTAGTTATAGGCCGTCGAGCCCGCAGGCGTGCTGATCAGCGCCCCGTCGCAGACCAGTTCCGCCAGACGCTCCTTGCCATCGACGATGATGCGCAGCTTCGCCGCCTGCGCGCCCTGCCGCAGGAGCGAGACCTCGTTGATCGCCAGGACCTCGGCCGTGGTGCCGTCCGAGCGGGTGGCATGCATCCGCAGCGGGTTGAGGATGGCAAGCTCCGCCCGCGCGAGCCGCGTCTCGAGGCCATCAGGGCGGTAGCTGTTCATCAGAAAGCCCATCGTGCCGCGGTTCATCCCGTAGACCGGCATGTCCAGATGCTGGGTCGCGTGCAAGGTCTGCAGCATGAAGCCGTCGCCGCCCAGCGCGATGATCACATCGGCTTCTTCGGGGGCGTGATTGTGATGGCGGCGGGTGAGGTCGATGAAGGCCGCCTGGGCCTCGGGGGCGGGGCTGGCCAGAATTGCGAGCTTGGCTGTCATGCGACCCTCATCCCTTGCGCGCCCTGTTCTCGCCCGCACGGCCCGTGATGGCAAGCGGTTTGGCCCTGCGCCCTGCGGCCCCTCGCCGCTGATGCGCGCCCGTGCAAAGGGGTTTTCGACGCGCGCAGGATCGGTTACATGAGCCGAGATATCCCACTGTCTGCCCCGGAGGCTGCCCATGGACACGACACCGCGCGATACTGGCTTTTTCACCGAGACTGTCGCCGAGCGCGACCCCGAGCTGACCGCGGCACTCGATGCCGAACTCGGTCGTCAGCGTGACGAGATCGAGCTGATCGCGTCGGAGAACCTTGTCTCGCGGGCGGTGATGGAGGTGCAGGGGTCGGTCCTGACCAACAAATATGCCGAGGGCTATCCGGGCCGGCGCTATTACGGCGGCTGCCAGTTTGTCGATATCGCCGAGAACCTTGCCATCGCGCGCGCCTGCCAGTTGTTCGAGTGCGGCTTTGCAAATGTGCAGCCGAATTCGGGCAGCCAGGCCAATCAGGGGGTCTTCACGGCGCTTCTCAAACCCGGCGACACGATCCTGGGCATGTCGCTCGATGCAGGCGGTCATCTGACACATGGCGCGAAGCCCAACCAGTCGGGCAAGTGGTTCAATGCTGTCCAGTATGGTGTGCGGCCGCAGGATTACGCGATCGACTATGACGCGATCCAGGCGCTTGCGACCGAGCATCAGCCCAAGATGCTGATCGCCGGCGGCTCGGCGATCCCGCGGATCATCGATTTCGCCCGCATGCGCGAGATCGCGGATTCGGTCGGCGCCTGGCTGGTCGTAGACATGGCGCATTTCGCGGGGCTGGTGGCGGCAGGGCTTTACCCCTCGCCTTTCCCGCATGCGCATGTGGCGACGACCACCACCCACAAGACCCTGCGCGGCCCGCGCGGCGGGATGATCCTGACCAATGACGAGGCGCTGGCGAAGAAGTTCAACTCGGCGATCTTCCCCGGCATTCAGGGTGGCCCGCTGATGCATGTGATCGCCGCCAAGGCCGTGGCCTTTGGCGAGGCGCTGCGCCCGGGCTTCCGCGACTATCAGAAACAGGTCATCGCGAATGCGCAGGCGCTCGCGGATCAGTTGATGAAGGGCGGGCTCGACATCGTGACGGGGGGCACCGATACGCATGTGCTGCTGGTCGATCTGCGCCCCAAGGGCGTGAAAGGCAACGCCACCGAGAAGGCGCTCGGCCGCGCGCATATCACCTGCAACAAGAACGGCATCCCCTTTGACACCGAAAGCCCGATGGTGACGAGCGGCATCCGCCTCGGCTCGCCCGCGGGCACGACGCGCGGCTTCACCGAGGCCGAGTTCCGCCAGATCGCCGACTGGATCGTGCAGGTGGTCGACGGGCTTGCGGCGCATGGCGACGCGGGCAATGCCGAGGTCGAGGCGCGGGTGAAATCGGAAGTGCTGGCGCTGTGCGCGCGCTTTCCGATCTACCCGAAGCTCTGATCGGGCGCCCGGGCCGCGGCGTGTGAGATGACGCTCAACTCCTTGCGATACGGCGCGGCGACCGGGCTGCCGACGCTTCTGATCGTGCATGGCCTCTTTGGGTCAGCGCGCAACTGGGGCGCGATTGCCAAGCGGATGGCCGACAGCCGCGCGGTGATCAGCGTGGACATGCGCAATCATGGCGAGAGTCCTTGGGCAGACAGCCACAGCTATGCCGATCTGGCGCAGGATCTGGCCGAACTGATCGAGGCCGAGGGCCGCCCTGTCGATCTTCTGGGCCATTCCATGGGCGGCAAGGCGTCGATGATGCTGGCGCTGGCGCGCCCCGACCAGGTGAACCGGCTTCTGGTCGCCGATATCGCCCCGGTCGCCTATGCGCACAGCCAGACGCCGCTGATCGAGGCCATGCGCAAGCTCGACCTTGGCGCGCTGACAACCCGCGCCGAGGCCGATGCGGCCCTCGCGAAGGACGTGGACAATCCGGGCGTGCG
>SLKB01000392.1 GCA_007134805.1 Paracoccaceae bacterium | reverse complement strand
CGACCTTGACGGGCTGCCCAGCACGCCGGGCGATCCGGAGTTCGTCCCCGAGCCCCCGCCCGAGCCGGTGTCGCGGCCGGGCGATGTCTGGATCCTTGGCCGGCACCGGGTGATGTGCGGCGATGCGACCGACGCCGCCGCCGTCGCGCAGCTCTGCGAGGGCCGCGAGGTCGACGGCTGCTGGACCGACCCGCCCTACAACGTCGACTACGAGGGTGCGGCGGGGAAGATCGCCAACGACAACCTCTCCGCCACCGACTTCCGGCGGTTCCTGCTGGCGGCCTTCCGGGCCGCGCACGCCCGGCTGAAGCCCGGCGGGCCGATCTACGTCGCCCATGCCGACACGGAAGGATTGACCTTCCGCGCGGCCTTCCGCGACGCGGGATTCAAGCTCTCGGGCTGCCTCGTCTGGGTGAAGCCCAGCCTCGTGCTGGGCCGCTCCGACTACCAGTGGCGCCACGAGCCGATCCTCTACGGCTGGAAGCCCGGCGCGCCCCATGCCTGGTTCGGAGGCCGCGCCCAGACCACGGTGCAGGAGACCCCCGGCCTGCCCCTGCGCGTGATGCACGACGGCACGGTTCAGCTCGACGTCGGCGACCAGACCGTGGTGATCCGCGGCGAGGGCCTGTCGCTGGAGACGCTCGACGGCTCGGTCCTGCGCGTCGACAAGCCCGCGCGCAACGGCGAGCACCCGACCATGAAACCCGTCGAGCTGATCGGCCGGATGCTGGAGAACTCGACCCGGCCCGGCGCGGTGGTGCTCGACCCCTTCGGCGGCTCCGGCTCCACCCTGATCGCCTGCCACGCGCGGCGCCGCGTCGCCCGGCTGATGGATCTCGACCCCAGGTTCTGCGACGTCATCGTCACGCGCTGGCAGGGCTTCGCCCACGGCACGGCGCTGCGCGAGGCCGATGGCCGACGCTTCGACGACCTCCGCGCCGATCGGCAGGCGGCGTGATGCGCCCCCGCGCCCTGCGCTACCGCACCGGCAACGTCCGCCGGGTGATCCACCGTACCGCCGAGGCCGCGCGCTGCATCGGCCCGCTCGCCCCCGGCGTCCGCGTCACCGGCGTCACCGCGGGCCAGTTCTCCGCCATCGACGCGATGGAGCACATGTGTGCCGAACTCGGCCCCGCCGCCGTCCGCATCTCCACCTGGACCACCGGCCTCTACGACGTCCACCGCGCGAAGGCGATCCGCACCCGCGGCCGCATCACCGACATCCGCATGCTCCTCGACCGCGGCACCTTCGAGAAATCCCCCAAATACGCCGGCCCGCTGATCGAGGCGCTGGGCATCGACGCCTTCCGCTGCCTGTCGGTGCACGCCAAAGTCATCGTTGTCACCGGCGAACGCGGCGCCGCCGCCTTCCGCTCCTCCATGAACCTCAACAAGAACCTGCGCACCGAGCAGTTCGACATCGACGTCTGCCCCGACGTCGCCGAGTTCTACCGCAGCTGGTTCGACGCCCTCTGGGACGAGGCGGGGCGGTCGCAGGACAACCGAGCTATCATCGCGGCGGTCTACGACCGGTTCCAGGCCGGTTCGGCAGAGGGAGTGCCAGCGCACCGACCGCCAAGCACAAGGTCCTTTCCGCGCAACTTGGCGGAGGCTTCGTTCAGCGCCACAGATCTGGACGGCCTGCTCTAGTGTCCCGAGCGTCCACGAAGGTGCTGCACACCGAGGTCTCGCTCGCCTGCGTCAGAACATGGGCGCAATTTACGTCGCCGTCGCGGGCTCCGCCTGCTTTACACTTTGCGAATTCCCGTGATCCCCCCTACGTTGCTTGTGAGGGGCGCGAAGCAGACAATGACCATCAAGGTGAACCCTGAAATCCTCGTGTGGGCGCGCGAGACCGCTGGTCTCAGCGTGGAGGATGCGGCTGCAAAGCTGCCGCTGACCACAAGCTCCAAGAGTTCGGCGACTGAGAAGTTGGCTGCATTGGAGAGCGGTGAGAAGGAGCCAACCCGAACCCAACTGAACGCCATGGCAGACGTATACAGGCGCCCGATACTTGCCTTTTACATGGCAGAGCCACCCAGAACAGGACCGCGGGGGACCGACTTTCGCCAGTCCCCGGACACGCGCGGCGCGAGAGCGAACGCTATGCTTGATGCGCTCCTTCGGGACATACGTGCCCGACAGGAGACCGTTCGGGACATGCTTCAGGACGAAGAGGACTTCGAACCGCTCGCGTTCGTTGGCTCCATAACAATCGGGCAGGGTGTCGACCACGCTGCTGCCGCGATAGCCCGGGTGCTGGACTTCGACCCCGAGGCTCCGAGACGCGGCGACGCCGACGCCATCTTCAAGCAGCTCAGAGCTGCAGCAGAAGCCGCCGGAGTTTTCGTGCTGGTCTTGGGAGACCTCGGTTCTCACCACTCTGCGATCCCGGCCAGCGTGTTCCGAGGCTTCGCCATAGCCGATCGCTTCGCACCCTTCGTCGTGATCAACGCCAAGGATGCCCGGCCTGCAAGGGCGTTCACATTAGTCCACGAACTGGCACACATCTGGCTCGGTCAGACAGGTGTCAGCGGCCCGATCACGACTGCCAGTCCGACGACGGACAAGGCTCGCGTGGAACGGTTTTGTAACGACGTCGCAGCCGAGCTACTTCTCCCCTTGGGAGCGTTCCGACAGGGCGTTGCAAACCTCAGAAATGCCGATCCGGATACGGCACGGACCGCGGTCGAGGCGATCGCCGCCCGCTG
>SLKB01000219.1 GCA_007134805.1 Paracoccaceae bacterium | reverse complement strand
GCTTCAGCGGTCAGCCGCGCGGGATCGCCGCGCACAGCCTCGATCACTGCCTCCACGGCCTCTTCACCGAATTTCCCGGCGCATTTCTCGGGCCCGCCGGCGAGAAGCCGCGCCGTCCAGCTTGAGCCGGGGTCGGCAGCTTGCGCGCGGGCCTCGATCGTGGCCGCGAGCCGCTCGAGCGCGCTGCTCATGGCCGCACCGGAATTCCGGCTGCGGCCATATGCGCCTTGGCCTCGGCGATGGAATACTCGCCGAAATGAAAGATCGACGCCGCAAGCACGGCCGAGGCCCCCGCGTCGCGCACCCCCTCCACCAGATGATCGAGCGTCCCCACCCCGCCCGAGGCGATTACCGGAATGGGCACGGCATCGACGATCCTGCGCGTGAGCGCGATGTTGAACCCCTGCCGCGTGCCATCGCGGTCCATCGAGGTCAGCAGGATCTCGCCCGCACCTTTCGCCGCGACCGTGCGCGCGAAATCGACCGCATCGACCCCTGTGGGCCGCCGCCCGCCATGAGTGAAGATCTCCCATTTGCCGGGGCTGACGGTCTTGGCGTCGATCGCGACCACGATGCACTGGCTCCCGAAGCGGTCGGCGGCGCGCGCCACCACATCGGGGTCGGCGACTGCGGCCGAATTGAAGCTCACCTTGTCCGCACCGGCCAGCAGCAGCGCGCGCACATCTTCGACACTGCGCACCCCGCCCCCGACTGTCAGCGGCATGAAACAGTTCTCGGCCGTGCGCGTGACCAGATCGAACATCGTGCCGCGGTTTTCATGCGTGGCGTGGATGTCGAGGAAGCACAGCTCATCCGCACCCGCCGCGTCATAGGCGCGTGCCGCCTCGACCGGATCGCCTGCATCGCGCAGATCGACGAAATTGACGCCCTTGACCACGCGGCCATCGGCCACGTCGAGGCAGGGGATGATGCGGGCCTTCAACATGGCTCGCCTCTTAGCCTGTGGCGTCGCGCGCGAAAAGGGGCATTTGATGCAGGTCAAGGCCCGGCACCTGCCTTTGAGGCATGTTGAACAGCCAGAGGACAAGGAACGCGCGATGACTGACATGGACGCCCGGAAAGCCCAGATCGAGGCCCGCCGCCACGAATTGCTGGCCCGCATGACCTGGATCGAGCAGGAGCTCGATTCGCATGGCAGCCCCGATTGGGACGACAATGCAACCGAGCACGAAGAGGATGAAACCCTCGAGGCCCTGGGCCGCGCAGCGCAGCGCGAACTTCCCGTCCTCGACGCGGCGCTGGCCAGGATCGCGGCCGGAGAGTACGGCTTCTGCGTCAAATGCGGCGCCGAGATCAGCGCCGAGCGGCTGGATCTTCTGCCCGGCACCCCCTTCTGCCGCAACTGCGCGAGTTGACGGGCTTCTGAAAGGTCCTGCACCTGCCCGGTTTCCAGTAGGAAATCGGAAAACTGTTGCTTCCCGCGCTCCCCAAAAGCCCTGGCCCGGGCGACCAGCCCGGGCCGCGATCGGACGGCGGGAAGGGCCAGCTTCCGCAAGGGGCACCGCCCGAAGTGCTTTCTCGAGCAGCCTGCTGACGCGGCCCTTGTCGGCTGCGCGCCGCTGGCCTATACGCGCGCCCATGCTCGACGCGCCCTCAAACCGCCCTGCCCTGCCGCCCGAGATCGCGCGGCGGCGTACCTTTGCCATCATCTCGCATCCGGATGCGGGCAAGACCACGCTGACCGAGAAATTCCTGCTGTTCGGCGGCGCGATCCAGATGGCGGGGCAGGTGCGCGCCAAGGGCGAGGCGCGGCGCACGCGCTCGGATTTCATGCAGATGGAAAAGGACCGCGGCATCTCGGTCTCGGCCTCGGCGATGTCGTTCGATTTCGCCACCTACCGCTTCAATCTGGTCGATACGCCCGGCCATAGCGATTTCTCGGAAGACACCTATCGCACGCTGACGGCCGTGGACGCGGCGATCATGGTCATCGACGGCGCCAAGGGGGTGGAATCCCAGACCCGCAAGCTGTTCGAGGTCTGCCGCCTGCGCGACCTGCCGATCCTGACCTTCTGCAACAAGATGGACCGCGAAAGCCGCGACACCTTCGACATCATCGACGAGATCCAGCAGAACCTCGCCATCGACGTGACCCCTGCGAGTTGGCCCATCGGCCAGGGCGCCGAGTTCCTCGGCTGCTATGACCTGCTGCGCGACCGGCTGGAACTGATGAACCGCGCCGATCGCAACAAGCGCGGCGAAAGCATCGTGCTCGAAGGGCTCGATGACCCTGCGATGGCAGACCACATCCCCGAGGGCGCACTCGTCCGCCTGCGCGAAGAGGTCGAGATGGCCCGCGAACTCCTGCCGCCGCTCGAGCCGAAATCGGTGCGCGAGGGGCATCTGACCCCGATCTGGTTCGGCTCCGCGATCAACTCGTTCGGGGTGAAGGAATTGATGGACGGCATCGCCGCCTACGCGCCCGAGCCGCAGATCCAAACCACCGAGACCCGGCAGGTCGCCCCCGAAGAGGACAAGGTCACAGGCTTCGTCTTCAAGGTGCAGGCCAACATGGACCCCAAGCACCGCGACCGTGTGGCCTTCGTGCGCCTCGCCTCGGGGCATTTCGAGCGCGGCATGAAACTCACGCATGTGCGCTCGAAAAAGCAGATGACCGTCGCCGCGCCGGTGCTGTTTCTCGCCGCGGATCGCGAACTTGCCGAGGAGGCCTGGGCGGGCGACATCATCGG
>SLKB01000278.1 GCA_007134805.1 Paracoccaceae bacterium | reverse complement strand
TCGCCCAGGATGCGGTTGATCAGGGTCGATTTGCCGGCATTTGGCCGCCCGATCACCGCGATCTGCAACGGCCGCGCGGGTGTGGGCGTAAAATCGCTTGCCTCACTGTCCTCAGGGTCGAGATCCAGATCGACCACGGGCGCGTCTAGGGCTGCACGCTCTTCGTGCTCCTCGGCCAGTGGGCGCAGCATGTGGTAGAGCTCGTCAAGCCCCTCGCCATGCTCGGCCGACAGGCGCAATGGCTCGCCAAGACCCAGGCTGTAGGCGTCAAGCACCCCCGCCTCGCCCGCGCGCCCCTCGGCCTTGTTGGCGCCAAGGATCACATGATCCGCGCGCTTGCGCAGGATGTCGGCAAAGACCTCATCGGTGGGTGTGATGCCCGCACGCGCATCGACCAGGAAGAGGCAGATATCGGCCATGTCCACCGCGCGCTCGGTCAGCCGACGCATCCGCCCCTGGAGGCTGTCATCGGTCGCCTCTTCCAGCCCGGCGGTGTCGATCACGGTAAACCGCAGATCGCCGAGCCGCGCCTCGCCCTCGCGCAGATCGCGCGTCACGCCTGGCTGATCATCAACCAGCGCCAGCCGCTTGCCCACCAGCCGGTTGAACAGGGTCGATTTGCCGACATTGGGACGCCCGACAATGGCGAGGGTAAAGCTCATCTCAGGACACTCCGGCGCGGCGGCTCAGCGCCACGCGGTCAATTGCCCGTCACGGTTGACGACATAGAGCGTGCCCCCCGCAACGATCGGTGCGCTGGCCGCACCGGATTGCAGCGTCAGCTGCTCAAGGGGCGCGCCCGAGGTGGGATCGAAACTGCGCAGCACCCCATCGCCCGAGCCCACGATCAGCCGCCCACCGGCGAGAACCGGTCCGAAATGCGGATAGATGCCCGCCCGGCGCCGCTCACGCGTTTCGGTAAAAAGCGGCAGATCGGCTGCCCAGATGAACGCACCGTTCGCGGCATCGAGCCGGATCAGCCGGTTGCGGTCGGACATCAGAAAGACCGACCCGCCCGCAGGCCAGACCGGCCCATAGGCGGCCTCGTCCGCGTCCCAGATCTGGCGGCCATCGCTGAGCGACAGCGCCATGATCCGGCCGGACTGGTTGCCCACGAAGATCCTGTCGCCCTGCACCACCGGGTCGCCCGTGACATCGGTCACCGACGCATAGGCGACGCCCACCCGCGTGCCGGCCACTGCGCGGCGCCACAATGTCTGGCCAGTGTCGCGGCGCGCGGCCACCAACTCGCCCGAGGGTGTGGGGAAGATCACGGTCGTGCCTGCGACAGCGGGTGCCGCACCCCCCACCATGGACGAGGGCGAGGGGGCGCCCGATATTTGCCAGTCAGTCTGCCCGGTCGCCGCATCGAGCGCCCAGGCCGTGCTATCCGAGGCCACGACATAAAGATGCTGTCCAGCGGCAGTGGGGGCCGCGCTGATCGGGGCGTCGAAGCGCTTCGACCAGATCGTCGCACCGCTTGCCGCATCAAGCGCCCAGACCATCCCGAAGGCCGAGGTGACATAAAGCCGCCCATCTGCGATCGCGAGCCCCCCGCCCGACGCAGAATCGGCGTTGCGCGTGAAATCGGGCGTCAGATCGCGGGTCCAGACCGGGGCGCCCTGGCGCGAGGTTGCACTGACGCGGGCGCGGCTGTCGAGCGTGTAGATCACGTCGCCCGCAGTCACCGGCTCTGCCGTGATGCGATGGCGCCGCCCGTCACCCTGCCCGATCGGCACCGACCAGATCTGGCGCAGCGGAGTGCCGAGCGCGGGATGCTCCGGCCGGGTCGAAGCCGCGCCGAGCCGGTGCGTCCAGTCCGAATTGACGCGGGTTGCCGGCAGCGACAGCGCAGGCGCCCGGTTTTCGGGCTCGGCCGTCGTCCCGTCCAGCGTCGCACGCAGCGGCACACGCTCTCCCTCAAGGATGAACTCGCGGTTGCAGCCCGCGAGCACCAGCCCGATCACCAAAAGATGCGCGCAGGTCCTGAGTGTCACCATTTGCTCCCATCCCTTTGTCGGGGCCAACCGGACCGGGCGCTCACCCGGCCCCCGGGGGCGACCCGAGCGCGACAAGCAATTGCGAGACACGCTGGCGCAACCCGCTGGTCACGTCGGATTGTTCCAACAAGTCGGTCAGGATTTCAATGGCTGTTTGCTCCTCGCCCTGTTCGAGTGCCAGAAGAGCACGCTGCTCAAGCGCCATCGGGCGCAGCGGCTGACCGGGCTGGGACAGATCCGCAAGCAGCGCCTCGCGCTCGGCCACCGGGATCTCGGCGCCACCGGCGATGATGCGCTTGAGCATGGCCAACTGGCGATAGGCGTCGGGCAGGCTCACGTCTTCGGACGCGGCCTGCAGGGCACCGAGCGCCCCGCGCCGGTCGGTCTCGAACAACTCACCCGCGCTCAAGAGCTGGATGATGCCAGTCTGGGCCCCGCTTGTCTCGATCTCCGAGAGCAGGCGCATCCGCGCGGCCGGGCTCTCCTGTTCGAGCGCGGTCAGAACTGCGGTGCCAAATGCTTCCGCGCTCGCGCGCTCCGAGGCCTTGCGCCACTCGTTCCACGCGGCACCACCCACGATCAGCACAACCCCGAGCGCCAGGATCCAGCCATACCGGCGGGCGTAGCTCATCATCTTCTCGCGCCGAAGTTCCTCAGTCACTTCATTGAAAAAACTGTCAGAGTTGCTCAAGACGGCCCCCAAGTATGCATGACGCCCTCTTAGCGTGAAGCGGCCTCATTTGCCAGACCCCTGCGCGCGCTTTCCAAAGACCCCTCGCGCCTGTCTGGCACGGATGGGACAAGATTGGCCCAGAAGCAAATTTTCTGCAGGCGCAAAAAAATCTGAACTGTTCAGTTCAGCGTATTTAACCTATATGTTGCACAGATTTTCGCGGAGCATCCGGCATGCGTATCTTCCCTGTCCTGACTGCCATGATGGTGGCCTTCGTGATGTATCTCGTCGTGATGGAGCGGGATGCGCTCATGTCCTTCGCCGGCGTCGTCGCCGACGAGGTCGCGGCCGAAGAGGACGCGCCGCCCGAGACGCTGACCCGCGTGCTGGCGCAGCGCTCAACCGCGCGCAGCATCGACACCAATGTGGTGCTGCGCGGCCGAACCGAGGCCAAGCGATCGGTCGAGGTGCGCTCCGAAACCTCGGGGCTGGTCGTTTCCGAACCCCTGCGGCGCGGGCACAGTGTCGAGGCGGGCGATCCGCTGTGCGAATTGTCCCCCGGCGTGCGCAAGGCCGCACTCGACGAAGCGCAGGCCCGACTGGCCGAGGCCGAGATCAATTTCCGCGCCGCCCAGGGGCTTGCCGATGGCGGCTTTGGCAGCGAAACCCGGCTGGCGAGTGCGCGCGCCGCGCTGCAAACGGCGCAAGCAGGTGTTGATCGCGCCGTCGAGGAAGTCGCGCGCCTCGTGATGCATGCCCCGTTCGATGGCCTGCTGGAAAGCGACACGGCCGAACTGGGCGCCTTCCTGCAGCCCGGCGGGCTGTGTGCGACGCTGATCCAGCTTGACCCGATCCAGCTTGTGGGCTTTGCGACCGAAGCGCAGGTCGACCTTCTTGAAGTCGGCGCACCGGCAGCGGCGCGCCTCGCCTCGGGGCGCGAAGTGATGGGGGTTGTGACCTTCATTGCGCGCTCGGCAGATCGTGAAACGCGCACGTTCCGCGTCGATGTCGAACTGCCCAACCCGGATGGCCGCATCCGCGATGGCCAAAGCGCCACCATCCTTGTGACCGCGCAGGCGCAGACGGGCCATCTGCTGCCGGGCTCTGCGCTCACGCTCAATGACGCGGGCGAACTGGGCCTGCGCCTTGTCGATGACGAGGGTCAGGTGAGCTTCGCCCCGGCCCGGATGCTGCGCGACACTGATGAGGGTATCTGGCTTGGCGGTCTGCCCGACGAGATCGCCGCGATCGTCGTAGGCCAGGAATTCACCCGCGAGGGCGCCCGCGTCCATGTCAGCTGGCGCGAGCCCGCGGCCCGTGACGCCGGAGAGCAGCCATGATCAATGTCGTCTCCTGGGCGGCGGCACGGGCGCGTATGGTGCTTGCACTGGTCGTGATGGTGCTCGCGGCCGGGACGGCAGCCTATTTCGGCCTGCCCAAGGAAGGCGAGCCCGATATCGAGGTGCCCGCCGTGATCATCACGGTCCCCTTCCCCGGCATCTCGGCGGTCGATGGCGAATCGATGCTCGTCAAACCCATGGAGGCCGAACTCTCCGATCTCGACGGGCTGAAGACGATCTCGGCCTTCTCGGCCGACGGGTTTGCCGCGGCCGTGCTGGAATTCGAATTCGGCTGGGACAAGACCGCGACCATGGCCGAGATCCGCGATGCCATGGGCCGCGCCGAGGGCGAATTCCCGGATGGCGCGCAGAACTACTCGATCTCCGAGATCAATTTCTCGGAATTCCCGATGATCATTGTGGCCTTGTCGGGCGAGGTGTCCGAGCGCGCGCTCCTGCGCGCCACCCGCGATCTGCAGACCCGGATCGAGGGGCTCGAGTCGGTTCTGGAAGCCGAGATCGCTGGCGCGCGCGACGAGATGGTCGAGGTTCTGATCGACCCGCTGCGGCTCGAATCCTACAATGTCACGGCCGACCGACTGGTCAATGTCATTACCCGCAACAACCAGCTTGTCGCCGCTGGTGAGGTCGAGACCCGCTCGGGTGCCTTCTCGGTCACGGTCCCGTCGAGCTTTTCGAGCGTCGACGACATCTATCAGCTTCCGGTGGCAGTGAATGGCGATTCGGTGGTCCGTCTGGGCGATCTGGCCGAGATCCGCATGACCTTCGCCGATCGTGAGGGGACGGCACGCTACAATGGCGAGACGAGCCTCGCGATCCAGGTGGTCAAGCGCAAGGGGTTCAACGCGATCGACACCTCCGCCGCCGTGCGTCAGGCGATCGAGGACGAGCGCGCCACATGGTCCGAAGAAATGCAGGCCGCCATCCGCGTGACACCCACGCTCGACGGCTCGGTCCAGGTCGATGAGATGGTGAGCCAGCTTGAAGGCTCGGTGCTGACGGCGATCGCGCTCGTTATGGTTGTCGTGCTCTCGGCATTGGGCGCGCGCTCGGCGCTTCTCGTGGGCTTTGCGATCCCCGCATCCTTCCTCCTGTGCTTTATCCTGCTGGGGCTGATGGATGTCGCGGTCTCCAATATCGTGATGTTCGGGCTGATCCTCTCGGTGGGTGTTCTGGTTGATGGCGCGGTGGTCGTCACCGAATATGCCGACAAGCGGCTACGCCTAGGCGATGAGCCGATGAAGGCTTATGTCCGCGCGGCGCAACGCATGTTCTGGCCGATCATCGCCTCGACGGCGACGACGCTCTGCGCCTTTCTGCCGATGCTGTTCTGGCCCGGGGTCGCGGGCGAGTTCATGGGCATGCTGCCCGTGACACTGATCTTCGTGCTCACGGCCTCGCTGGTGGTGGCGCTGATCTTCCTGCCGGTGCTGGGCGGGATCACGGGGCGGCTCGCGCTCCGGCTCGGAACGCTGTCCGATGGCTTGCGCCGCCTGCCCTATGCCGCGCGGCTTCCCTTCGCCGCCGCTGCCGCCGCGGGGCTGTTTCTCGGCGCGATGCTGATGCTCAACCCCGGCTATCTGACCGGCGGGACAAGCATTGCGCAATCCGCGTTCGAATTGATCCCCGGCGCGGTTCTGATGGCGCTGTCTGCAATCGGTATCTCGATCAGCTTCGCCGCCATCAAGCGCGAGCGCCCGCCCAGCAAGATCGAGGCGTCGCGCAAATACTCGCCCGCAGGCCATGTCGCGAAGCTGTTTGTCGGCAACCCGGTCATGCCCGTCGTGCTGATCGTCGCTGTCATGGCCTTCGTCGTGGGCGTGTTCCAGTATTACGGGGCGAACAATCGCGGGGTTGAATTCTTCGTCGAGACAGAACCGGAACAGGGCATCATCTATGTCCGTGGTCGGGGCAATTTCTCGCTTTCCGAAAAAGACGAGCTGGTCGCCCAGGTCGAGGAAATCGCCCTCGCCGAGCGCGGGATCGAGACAGTCTTCGCCTTTGCCGGTGAAGGCGGCCTCGACACCAACACGGCCGGCGAAGGCCCGCCCCGTGACGCCATCGGCCAGATCCAGTTCGAGCTTACCCATTGGCGCACCCGACTTGGCGACCCGGAGTTGCGCGGCACCACCATCATCGACCGGATGGGCGAGCAGCTTGACCAGATCCCCGGCATCCAGACCGAATTCCTCGTGCAATCGGGCGGGCCGGCCGGCGCGAAACCCGTGCACCTGCGCCTGACCGGCGACAGTTTCGACGACCTCGAAGAGGCGGTCGAGATCGTGCGCGACCGCTACGGCCGGACGGACGGGCTCTTCGATCTGGAAGACACACGCCCCGTCCCCGGGATCGAATGGCAGATCAATGTCGACACTGGCGTGGCCGGTCGGTTCGGCTCGGATGTCGCGACGATCGGGGGCATGGTGCAGCTCGTGACACGCGGGTTGTTGCTCGACACGATGCGGGTGGACACGTCGGACGAGGAGATCGACATTCGCGTGCGCCTGCCGCAGGCCGATCGCGTGCTCTCGACACTCGAGACATTGCGCGTACAGACCAATACGGGCCTCGTGCCGCTGTCGAATTTCGTGACCATGCAACCTGTTGCCGCGCGCGACCGGATCGACCGGGTGAACCGGGAGCGCTATTTCGACGTCCTCGCGGATGTGCGCTCGAACCTCGTGCGGATCGTCGATGCGGACGGCGCCACCCAGCGCGTCGTCACGCGCGAGGATGTGAGCACGCGCGCACACGAGACGGGTTCCGAAAGCTACCAGCGCGTCCGCGAAACCCTCGCCGAGATCGAGCGCAACGGCTGGCGCCAGATCCCCATCACTGCGACCGAGCGGATCGCGACCCTGACCGAATGGCTCGAGACCGAGAGCCCCCTTCCCGGTGGTGTGTCCTGGGAATGGACGGGCGAGCAGCAGGATCAGGAGGAAAGCACCCAGTTTCTGACTGTCGCCTTCTCGGCCGCACTCGGGCTGATGTTCGTGATCCTGCTCACGCAGTTCAACAGTTTCTACAATTCGGTGCTGGTACTGCTTGCAGTCGTGCTGTCCTCGGCAGGGGTACTGATCGGGATGCTGGTCATGGATCAGACCTTCTCGGTGATCATGACCGGCACCGGGATCGTGGCGCTTGCCGGGATCGTCGTGAACAACAATATCGTGCTCATCGACACCTATCAGAGCTATGCCGCCATCATGCCGCGCATCGAGGCGATCATCCGCACGGTCGAGGCGCGGATCCGCCCTGTGCTGATGACCACGATCACCACCATGGCGGGCCTCGCGCCGATGATGCTCGGGCTCTCGATCGATTTCGTCAATGGCGGCTATTCCATCGACAGCCCGGTGGCGCTCTGGTGGAAACAACTTGCCACAGCGGTGGTGTTCGGGCTGGGGGTCGCGACGCTGCTCACGCTGATGCTAACACCTGCCATGCTGGCCCTGCGGGTCTGGATCGAGAAGGGCGCCTATCGCAGCGCGCTGGGGCTACGCTGGCTCTTGTCGGCGCGCGATTCAGCCGCGCGGCATGACCGGGCGCTCGAGAAGAAACTCGCGGCGATGCGCGCGACGGAAATCATCTGGGACGAGCGCGATCGGCCCCCGCCAATGGTGCTCGAGCATCCGGTCATCCCGGGCGACGGGACTCTGCGCGCGGCCGAATAGGCGGCGCGCTCAGGCCCAGCGCTCGAGCATCGACCGCAGGGGAATTTGCGCGTTCAGGCGCTGCGCCAGCAGGAAGATGCCCGCGATCTTGCGATGCATGAACAAGAGATCCGCCGGCGGGACATGCCAGAACTCCCGCGCCGATCCCAGCGCTTGGCCCGCGCGCGCGACATCCTCGATCAGGGTGGAGCTGCCGAAATCATAGGGCGCCTCAGCGCGCAACGGCGCACTCGCCAGCATCACCAGATCGACGATCAGATCGACACGCGCCTGCGGCTGATCGGCGCGAAAATAGCCAAGATCCTGCATGCAGGCCCAGATCGCGGCGCGATTGGCTGCCAGAATCGCATGCAACAAAGCGCGATATTGCGCAGAAACCGCGCTCGGGATCGGGCGCGTTGCGCCAAAATCCAGAAGCACGATCCGCCCGTCCGGGGCGATGCGATAATTGGCGAAATTCGGGTCGGTCTGCATCAACCCCAGCGCGAAGACCTCGCCCAGAACCAGATCGATCAGATCGGCCACGCGCGCATTACGGATCTCTTGAGGGGCTTCTGCCAGCGCATCAATGGGCTGCGAGTGGACATAGCTCATCGCGAGCACGCGCGCCGTGCTGAATTCCGGCACCAACTCGGGCAGGCAGAATTGCGGGCGGTCGCGCAGTCTGTCACGAAAGGCTTGCAGCGCGTGCGCTTCCTTGTGGTAGTCGGCCTCTTCATGCAGTTGGGCGCGCGCCTCGTCCAGAAGCGGCGCCGGATCGAGGCGCGGCGGTAGCAGCCCGGGCATGCGCAAAAGCCGCCCCAATGTCGCAATATCGCTGTCAATGCTGGCCGCGACGCCCGGAAACTGCACCTTGATCGCCAGATCCGCGCCGTCGTGGGTCTGCGCGCGATGGACCTGCCCGATCGAGGCCGCCGCGATCGGGCGCACATCAAAGCTCGCGAATCGGCGCTGCCAGCCAGGGCCCCATTCGGCATCGAGCATCGCGCGCAGCTGGCGCGGCGGCATCGCGGGGGCATTGGCCTGCAATTGCCCGAGGATCGCGGTCAGTTCCGGCGGCAACGCCATGCCGTTTTCCATCGACAGCATCTGGCCGAGCTTCATCGCAGCCCCCCGCAGATGCGCAAGCCCGCCTGCAAGGCGCAGGGCATTGCCCGGGCTCAGCGCCGCCTGCGCCAGATCGGGCCTGCGCCCGCGCAGCATCTGCCCCATGGCCGAGCCGAGCGTGGCACCAAGGATGCCGCCCGCAACCCCGCCCATGCGCAGATTGCGCGCAAGCCCGCGCTGCGGCACGGCGCGGGGGCGAAACGCGGGCGGGTCAAACATGCTCATGCGCAGGGCAAATGGTGCAGTGCGCGCGAAAATCCAGACGCGGATCAGGGCAGCGCGCGGTCGTAATCGCTGACCAGCAGGCGCCAGGGCGGGGCGTCTTCCTCGACGGTTGCGAAGCGCGGCAAGTCCGGGTCGAAGCGATTATCGCTCACATCATCGTTCACGCTGCTGACCTCGCCCAGCAGGCAATCTGACCCTTCGGCCCAGAAGGCGTGCCAGTCGCCGGGGCGGAGCGTCACGCTCTCGCCCGGCTTGAGCTTCAGCCGACCCCCCGCAGGCAGCTCGCGCAGGATACCATCGCACATCACGCGCACTGGCGCGCCCGCATCGCGTCGCCCCGCAGTGTCCGAAGCGAACAGCTCCACCACCAGCGTGCCGCCCGCGCGGTTGATGATATCTTCGGTCTTGCGCTGGTGACAATGCATCGGGCAGATCTGGTCACGCCGCAGCATCATCAGCTTCTCGGCATAGACCATCCCGTCGTCTCGCGTGCCCGAGCCATTGCGCAACGTGACCAGGACCAACCCCAGCCCTGCGAAATTTCCCATGCCGTAATCGGTCACATCCCATCCGAGACCACGCGCCTTGATCTCGGTCCATTCGCTCGCCCGCAGATCCGCAGGGCTCTGCCGCGCAAATGCAGGCAATGCGACATGATGGCGTCGGAAGAACGCGCCAGCCGCCTGGAGGATCATGTTGATTTCCGAACGCTTCATCGTTCATCCCTCGCCCCACACGCAACTCTAGAGGCAAAACACGGAACAGTACAACCTTGGGATGAAGGCAGTGTGTGGGGAAAGTGGCGCGGTTGACGGGGCTCGAACCCGCGACCCCCGGCGTGACAGGCCGGTACTCTAACCAACTGAGCTACAACCGCGCGATGAGGTCGGCTTAGATAATCCTGCCGGCAGCGTCAAGACCAAACCGTCGCATGATGCGCCGCAGCGTGCGATTCTCGCGCCGCTCCCGATGCGCTCAGCCTCTGCGCCGCCCCGACAGATGCCGCAGGCCAAGCCAGCCCAGCATCGCCAGATATGCAAGGTCCGCCACGACAAGCACGGCCCAGCTGCGCAGGAACAGAAGCCCCACGACAGCCCCCATGCCGATCAGCACCCAGATCGCATTTTCGGGCGCGATCCGAACCGCCTTCATCGACGGCGTAGGCAGACGCGAGACCATGAGAAGCCCCACAGCCGCGAGATAGAGCGCGACCCCGAGCGCCAGACGCGCAGGCTCGAACAGGCCCGACAGGCCGACAAAGACCGGCAGCAGGGCCAGCATCGCCCCCGCAGGCGCCGGCACGCCAACGAAATGCCGCGTCTTCTGGCTGTCGGGCCCGTCGCGATTGATGTTGTACCGCGCCAGACGCAGCGATGCGCAGACCGAAAAGATGAGGACGAACACCCAGCCGAGGCCCGCGAGCGGTGCCGAGAGCGCATAAAGATAAACGAGGATCCCCGGCGCGACACCGAAGCTCACGAAATCGGAAAAGCTGTCAAGCTCGGCCCCGAAATTGCTGGCGACCCCAAGCCTCCGCGCCAGCAGCCCGTCGAGCCCGTCGAGGATTGCAGCAAACACGATCAGCGCCGCCGCAAGCTCGAACCGGGCGTCAAAGCCGAAACGGATCGCGCTGATCCCGGCGCACATGCCGAGGATCGTGACCATGTTCGGCAAAAGCTGCAGCAGCGAAAGCCTCTCGCGCTTCATCGGATCACTG
>SLKB01000213.1 GCA_007134805.1 Paracoccaceae bacterium | reverse complement strand
TGCTTGTAGGCCGCCAGGTCAGCCGCCTCGACACGCAGAAGGTATTCCACACTGCCAGTGATGTTGTGACACTCGCGCACTTGCGGGGCGGCGCGCATCAGCCGCTCGAATTCGCTTTGCGCGGCCTTGGTGTGGCGCGAGAGCCCGACCGTGACATAGGCGATAAAGCCCACGCCCACCCGCGCGGGGTTGATCACGGCGCGGTAGCCCGCAATCACGCCCCGCCGTTCGAGATCCTGCACCCGGCGCAGACAAGCCGACGGCGAAAGCCCCACCCGCTCGGCCAGATCGAGATTCGAGATCCGCCCGTCATGCACGAGAATTCGCAATATATGATCGGATTTCTGATCAATAATCATCATTGATTGCGATTTAAGTGTGAAATTCGCAGAATTTGCAATCCCTTTCCGCGCAAGCCGGCATAAATTGCAGCGAACATCGTGAGGGTTGCATGACACCTGATCTTTTCCTCGCTCTCGTTGCCTATGCCTTTGTCGGATCGGCCACGCCGGGGCCGAACAATGTGATGCTGCTGGCCTCTGGCGTGAATTTCGGCCTGCGTCGGACCGTGCCGCATATGGCAGGCATCGCGCTTGGCCATGCGCTGATGGTGTTCATTGTCGGGATCGGGCTTGTCGGTGTCTTCGTCACCCTGCCTGCAGCGCGGATGGTGCTGACCGCGATCTCGGCCGTCTACCTGTTGTGGCTCGCCTGGAAGATCGCGCAAGCGACCCCGCCAGAGGGCCGGGCAGAAGGCGGGCGGCCGCTGACCTTCTTGCAGGCGGCCGGATTCCAGTGGGTGAACCCGAAAGCCTGGGTCATCGCGATCGGTGCCGTGACGCTCTATGCGCCGGGGCAGGAATGGCACGCGGTGCTCTGGGTGACGGCCGGGTTCCTGACCGTGTCGGTGCCTTCGATGCTGATCTGGGCAGGCGCCGGGGTGAGCCTGCGGCGTCTGTTGCACCGGCCGGACTGGCTCCGGGCGTTTAACTACACGATGGCCGCGTTGCTGGTTGCCTCGCTCTGGCCTGTGCTCATGGGATGACTGGACGGTGGCGGGGCGAGGGCTAATCTCCCCCCGACAGCAGGGGATTTGCAATGGTCAATGCTCCGCCCATCCCGACAGGGCAGGCGTTCGATGTGCTCAAGGCCGGGTGGCAGGCGCAGTCGGCCGGCAAGCTCCGCGCAAGCTGGATGCTGCATGGCCGCCCCGGTATCGGCAAGACCGAAATCGTTCAGGCGCTCGCGCAGGAGATCGGCGCGCGGCTCTTCGATCTGCGGCTGACCACGATCGAGCCGCAGGACCTGCGCGGCCTTCCCTATTTCGACCATGCCCGCCAGCGCACGATCTGGTTCCGCCCCGAGGATCTTCCCGACGATCCGGCCCAGCCCTCGGTACTGTTTCTCGATGAGCTGACCGCCGCCTCGCCGCTGCTGCAACCGACAGTTTACGGGCTCTTGCAGGAACGCCGCGTGGGCCAGCACCTGTTGCCCGCGCCTTGTATGGTCATCGCCGCCGGCAACATGGTCGAGGATGGCGCGATCGCCTACGAGATGGGCACGGCCCTGTCCGATCGGCTGATCCATCTGCGCCTGCAGGCCGAGGCCGGCGACTGGCTGGAACGCTTTGCCCTGCCACAGGCGCTCGATGAGAGTGTCATTGCGTTTATCCGGACCCGGCCAGAGCTTCTGGACACGACCGAGGACAGCCTGCGCCGTGGCGAGATGATTGCCTGCACCCCCCGCTCCTGGGCACGTGTCGCAGGCCTCATGTGCGCCGTGAGCGACCGGCGGCTGCGCAACCTCATGATTGCCGGCGTTTTGGGCGAGGCCGTCGCGGCTGAGTTCCTGCTTGTCGCGGACGAAATCGCCGCCACAGTTCAGGTCGATGAATTGCTCGAGGCCGAGCCGCGGGCGCGGGCGTCGCTCTATCCGCCCTCGCTCCACGGGATGACGGCGCTCGCCTATGGGCTTGTGACGCGCGCGACGGCGGCCAATCTGGCTCAGGTAATCGAGATCATGGCCGAACTGCGCGGCCTCGGCACCACGCGCGGCGCGGCCTTCGCGCGCATGCCCCTCGGTGAGCTTGGCACGCATGGCTTCGAGATGCTCATCCGAAAGGCGCTCGAGCATGGCTGGCAGGACGCCTTTGCCGGGTCGGACGCCTTCGCCGCCTACACCGCCGAGCGCCGCGCGGCGGGGCTGGAGTGAGCGCGGCGCATTCCACACGCGCAAGCCCTGCGCTGCAGGCATTGATCGAAGCGGATCCAGCGCTTGCAGCGCTCGGCCTCTGGTGTCGGCACCGGGACATTGCAGAGGGACTTGTGACCACATGCGATGACGTGATCCGCTACGGGCCCGGCTTCGCGGCCCTGCCGCGGCACGAACAGATCGGGCTTGCGGGGCACCATATCCTGCATGCCAGCCTGCGCCATTCCGCGCGCATGGGCGCGATGGCCGCGCGGCAGGGCCCGGAATTTCAGCAGGATTTGTGGCAGATCGCGGCCGATGCGATCGTTAATGAAGCAATCCTTCTGGCCGGACATGCTGTACCGCGCCCGGCAGTGACGCTGACCGGGCTCCTGGCCGCGCAGGACCCCAAGGCGCGGCCCAGCCCGACTGAAGCGCTCGCCGCATGGGATGTCGATGCGCTTTATCTGCATCTCGACGCCGATCGCGCGGGCCAGGGCCGCGCGGCGCGGGCCTATGCACAGGCGCAGGGGTTTGCGCCGGATCTCGAGCACGACCACTCCACGCGCGCCGGTGGCGAAGGTGTCGATCAGCAGGGTCCGAGCGACGCTGCCGAGTGGCGCGGCCATCTGGCCCGTGCGATGGCGGCAGGACGCAGCGCGGGCTTTGGGCTTGGGGCCTTTGGGCATCGGCTGGCTGATCTGCCCCAGACCCGCACCCCATGGGAGCTTGTCCTGCGCCGCCTGCTCACGCGCGCGACCCTCACTCAGCCGCGCCCCAGCACCTACCGCCCTGCGCGCCGCTGGCTGGCCGCCGATGCGCTTGCGCGCGAGACAGGGACGCCAGCGCCGGGCTTCGAATTCGGAACTTCGCGCCTGGCGCACAGCCCGGTGATCCTCGTGGGGCTCGATTGTTCGGGCTCGATCCCGCCCGAGGCGCTCTCGCGCCTAATGGGCGACGTTGCGGCGATCGCGCGCCGGATGCAGGGCCGGATCGAGCTTGTCGTCTTCGATGAGGCTATCCGGCACTCCCGTCTGCTGCCCTCCTGGGACTGGGCGCGGGCATTGCGCGACCTCGACCTCCCACGTGGCGGCGGCACCGATTTCCGTCCGGTCATGGCGCATGCCCGCAGCGCGCGGCCTTCCGCGCTTGTGGTGCTGACCGATCTGGACGGCCCGCATGATCCGGCGCCGCCCCCCTGTCCCGTGATCTGGGCCGTGCCGCGCGCTGGGAAAACCCCGCCCTATGGGCGCGTGCTTGATCTGGGCCATTGACGGGCGCGCGGCCACAACAGGCGGGGCCGGCACAACCGCAGCCCCTTGCGATCCATGCAGCGGATCGCTTTGTGTTGGGGCGCTCGCGGTCATATCCGTATGCCGCGATGCGCTGTGACGCCCAAGTCGCCGGGGGCAGAAAAGGGCGTCCTGCGATTCTTTTGCGCTCAAAATGTGTTCAATACTGCCCATATTTTGCGAATTTGTATACAATTATGCTCGGAACACCGGCTTTCAGCGGCTGAACTGACGACAGGCAGGCCCCGCGCCGATATTTCGGGCACATCCACTTCCTCGCAGCACATCATCACTTTCACATGAAAGGAACTCGTCTTGGACCGTCGAAAGTTTCTGTCTGCCTCTGCCGTGACCGCCTTTGGCGCTGGCGTCGCTGCTCCGTCCGTGGTGCGCGCGCAAGACACGTTCAACTGGCGCATGACCAACAGTTATGGACCGACCGCACCCTTCTACACGGTGGGCCCCGGCAGCCCGACCGATATCATCGAGAAGATCCGGATCATGTCTTCGGGGCGCTTGAACATCACGCATTACGCCGCGGGCGAGTTGATCCCCGCCTTCGAGGGGTTCGACGCCGTGCAGTCGGGTACTGTCGAGATGAACGCCTCGAACAGCTATTTCTGGTCGGGCAACACATTTGCCGCGCAGTATTTCACCACCGTGCCGTTCGGGCTGTCCTACATGGGCCACATGGCGTGGCTGTTCCACGGCGGCGGCTTGGAGCTGTGGCACGAGGTCTATGAGCCGTTCGGGCTGGTGGCGTTCCCGATGAATTCCACGGGCGTGCAGATGACCGGCTGGTTCCGCGAGCCGGTCGAGGACATCGGCCAGCTCAACGGGCTGCGGATGCGCATTCCGGGGCTGGCGGGGCGGGTCTATGCCGCGCTGGGGGTGGACACGCGCCTGCTGCCGGGCGGCGAGATCTTTCCCGCGCTGGAGCGCGGCGTGATCGACGCGGCGGAATTCGTGGGCCCCTATCAGGACCGCGCGCTGGGGCTGCATCAGGCGGCCAAGTTCTACCACACCTCGGGCTGGCACGAGCCGGCGACGACGGGCGAGTTGCTGATTTCGCGCGCGGCGTGGGAGTCGCTGCCGGAGGATCTGCAGATGATCGTGCGCCAGGCCGCCCAGGCGGCGTGCCTGGAAAGCCTGACCTGGTCGGAATCGGTGAACGGCGCCGCGCTGACCGACCTGATCGAGAACCACGGGGTCACGGCCGCGCCGCTGCCGGCCGACGTGATCGCGGCGCTGCGCGAGGCGACCATGGAGACGCTGGAGACCGAGGCCAACGCCTCCGAGATCGTGCGCAAGGTCCACGACAGCTATTTCGCGTTCAAGGCCGACCATGACGGCTGGGCGCGGATCAGCGAAGTGTCGTGGTTCAAAGACATCCTGGAGATGTGAACCAGATGCACTCCGCAATCACCCGCGTTGTCGAGATGCTGGAACATGTTGTCCGCGCCTTCGGCATTCTGGCAGCCTGGGTCTGCGTGGTGCTGGTGTTGCTGGTAGCGGGCGACGTGTTCGCCCGCTACCTGTTTCGCACTGGCGCAGTCTGGGCGCAGGAACTGCAATGGCACCTGATCTCGCCCATCGCGATCTTCGGGATGTCCTATGCACTCTATTCAGGCGAGCAGGTGCGGGTCGATGTGCTCTATGAGCGCTTCCCGGTGATCGTGCAGCGCGCCGCAGAGGTCCTGGTCGGGCTTCTGATGATCGTGCTGGGTGTCATTGTTGTCAGACTGTCGCTGCCCTGGGTCGAGATTTCCTATGTCCGGGGCGAAGGCTCGCCGAACCCGGGCGGTCTGCCGTATCGGTTTCTGCTGAAATCGCTCATCCCGCTGGGATTCGCGCTGCTGGCGCTTCAGGGGCTGGCTCATGCGCTTCGCCACGCTTTCAACATTCCCCCGCGCAGCGCCACATCGGCCCCGCAAAGCCAGGTATAAGTCATGACTCCCAACGAACTGCTGGCGATCGCGATGATCGCCGCCTTTTTCGTGCTGCTCATCATCGGAATTCCGGTCGGGCTGGCGCTTGCCGCCTCGGCCTTCTTCTTCGGCTATATCGGCTTCGGGCCGACGCTTTTCAATCTGCTGCCCTCGCGGATCTATGGCGTCGTGACGAACTATACGCTTCTGGCGATCCCGCTGTTCGTCTTCATGGGGGTGATGCTGGAGAAATCGCGCCTCGCCGAGGAACTCATCGATGTGGTGGGGCATCTCTTTGGCAATATTTCCGGCGGAATGGGGGTTGCGATAATCTTCGTAGGCGTGCTCCTGGGCGCAGCGACGGGGATTGTGGGGGCTACAATCGTGACGCTGGGCCTGCTGACCTTGCCCACACTCTTACGGCGCGGCTATCCCAAGACGATCTCGACAGGCATGATCTGCGCCTCGGGGACCCTGGGGCAGATCATTCCGCCCTCGCTGGTGCTGATCCTGCTGGCCGATATCCTGCAGGAATCTGTCGGCACGATGTTCGCCGCCGCCATGGTGCCGGGGCTGACCCTGGCTGCAGTCTACATGGTTGCGATCCTCGCCTATGCGTGGTGGGTGCCCGGCTCCATGCCGCCCATTCCGGTGGACGAGCGCCGGGCGCTGTCGCGCTGGGCGCTGGTGCGCAAGGTTGTGGTCAATGTGGGCCCGCCCGTGGGGCTGGTGATCGCCGTGCTGGGCAGCATCATCGGCGGAATCGCGGCCCCGACCGAAGCCGCCTCGATGGGGGCTGTGGGCGCGCTTCTGTTCGTGGCGTTGTCGGGGCGGCTGACCTTGCGGCTGCTCTTCGAGGTGGCGCGCTCGACGCTCCTGATCTCGGCGATGGTCTTTTTCATCCTGATCTGCGCGCAGGTCTTCGGGCTCGCCTTCCGGGGCCTCGGTGGCGAGGGGCTGGTGCGCGGCATGTTCGAATGGGTGCCGGGCGGGATCACGGGGGCACTTCTGTTCCTGATGCTGATCATCTTCGTGCTGGGCTTCTTCCTCGAATGGATCGAGATCACCTATATCGCCCTGCCGCTCTTCCTGCCCTTCTTCATGCAGGCCGGGGTCGATCCGGTTTGGCTGGGCATCCTGATCTGCCTCAATCTGCAGACAAGTTTCCTGACGCCGCCTTTCGGATGGTCGCTCTTCTTCCTCAAGGGAGTGGCGCCGCCCGGTGTCAGCACGATGGATATCTACCGCGGCGCGCTCCCTTTCATCGCATTGCAATTCGTGGCATTGGCGATGGTCTTCCTGATGCCGGGGCTTGCAACCTGGCTGCCTGCAGCGATTGGATGGTGACATGCTGAGTTCCGCATACGGCTTCAACGGGGGCTTCTCGGCCCCGCATCGTGCAGCGGCACTTGCGGGGCGCGACATCCTGAACGCGGGCGGCAGCGCGGTCGAGGCGATGGTCGCCGCGGCGGCGACGATCGCAGTCGCCTATCCGCACATGAACGGGATCGGGGGCGACGGGTTCTGGATCATCCACCGCCCCGGCGCGGCGCCGGTAGCCGTGTCGGGCTGCGGGCGCGCGGCGGGGCTGGCCACGCTCGAATGGTACGCCGAGCATGGCGTGCACGCGGCGCTGCCGGCGCGGGGGCCGCTTGCAGCCCTCACTGTGCCGGGCACGATCGCAGGCTGGGCAGAGGCACTCAAGCTCTGCCCGCGCGGCAATCGCCTGCCCTTGGCCGATCTGCTGGCCTTCGCGATCGCGCTGGCGCAAGACGGCGTGGCCGTCACCGAAAACCAGGCACGCACCACGCGCGAGAAGATCGACGGCCTGCGCGATGTACCCGGGTTCGCCGAGGCGTTCCTGCCAGGTGGCGCGCCGCCCCGGCCCGGGCACAGGCTTGTGCAATCGGCGCTGGGGCGCACGCTCGAACACCTCGCGCATGCGGGGCTCGACGACTATTACCGCGGCGATGTGGGGCACACGCATGCGGCCTTTCTGGAAGCTGCGGGCAGCCCGCTGAGAGCTTCGGATTTCACCGGGTTTGCGGCCGAGGTGACCGCGCCCCTGACCACGCATCTGGGCGCGGGGCAGCTCTGGAACATGATCCCGCCCACGCAGGGTGTGGCCTCGCTCATGATCCTTGGCCTTTTCGACAGGCTGGGCGTGACCGAGCCCGAGGGCTTCGCGCATCTGCACGGGCTGATCGAGGCCACGAAACTCGCCTTCATCCAGCGCAATTCCGAACTGGGCGACCCGGACCACATGACGAGTGCTGCGCAGGACTGGCTCGCGCCCCCAGCGCTCGATGCCCTGTCCAGCCAAATCGACCCTGCGCGTGCCCGCCCCTGGCCTGTAATCGCAAAGCCCGGCGATACGATCTGGATGGGCGCGGCCGATGCCGAGGGCTGCGTCGTGAGCTTCATACAATCGGTTTTCTGGGAATTCGGCTCTGGGCTCGTCTGCCCCGAAACAGGGGTCTTCTTCCAGAACCGTGGCGCGGGCTTCAGCCTCGCCCCCGGGCCCAACCAGTTGCGCCCCCATGCGCGCCCCTTTCACACGCTCAACCCCGCGCTCGCGCAGCTTAAGGACGGGCGCGTGCTTGCCTATGGCACGATGGGCGGCGAGGGCCAGCCTCAGACCCAGGCCGCCGTGTTCACCCGCTACGCGATGTTCGGCGAGGATCTGCAGCAGGCGATCACCGCGCCGCGCTGGCTTCTGGGAAAGACTTGGGGAGATTCGACCACCAGCCTGAAACTCGAAGACCGCTTCCCGCCCGATCTGGTCGCAGCGCTTACCGCCGCCGGGCATGAGGTCGAGATGATTGCACCCTTCAGCGATCTGGCAGGTCATGCCGGCGGGGTGGCGCGCGCACCCGACGGGCTGATCGAGGTTGCCTCGGATCCGCGCGCCGATGGTGCAGCGCTCGGGTTCTGAGTCATGGAACTTACTGCCCTCGAAATCGCGCAGCTGGTCGTCGGGATCATGGCAACCGGCGCGGTTGCGGGCGTCCTCGCAGGGCTCCTCGGGGTCGGCGGCGGCATTGTCATCGTGCCAGTCCTCTTCTGGGTCTTCGGATGGCTGGGCATCCCGCCTGGTCTGGCCATGCAGGTGGCCGTTGCCACATCGCTTGTCACAGTGGCCGTCACGGCCGTTTCCTCGGCGCGGGCGCATCATCGGCGCGGCGCGGTCGATCTGGGGATCTTCCGGCTCTGGGCTCCGTTCATGGCGCTCGGTGCGCTTGCGGGGGGCGCGCTTGCGGGCTTTGTGTCCGGCCGGGTCCTGCTGGCCGTGTTCGGGACGATCGCGCTTCTGGTGGCCTGGAACCTCGCCCGGCCGCAAACCCGCATCCTCGCCCCCGCCCTGCCGGCCACGCCCGGCGCCCAGCCCGCAATGGCAGGGGGTGTCGGACTGATCTCGGCAATGATGGGCATCGGGTCGGGGACATTGGGGGTGCCATTGATGACCGCGTTCTCGGTGCCGGTCCATCGCGCCGTGGGCACGGCGGCGGCGCTGGGGCTTGTGATCGGCGTGCCGGCCGCGCTTGCGATGATTGTCGCGGGCCTCGGGGTCGAAGGGCGCCCGCCAGCGTCGCTGGGCTATGTCAACCTTGCTGCAGTCGCGCTGATCCTGCCGCTGTCGGTCCTGTGCGCGCCGCTGGGCGCGCGCATTGCCCATGCGCTCGAGCCTGTCTGGATCAAGCGCGCCTTCGCCGCCTTCCTGTTCATCACCTCGCTCAGGATGCTGTGGTCGGCCTTCGCCTGAGCGTCGTCGTGCGGTCTTCCGGCCAATGCAGCAGCATCGCGCTTGCGGCACTGATCAGATGGCGGCGGAGCGCTTTTTCCGCAGCCGCCCCGTTGCGCTGCATGATCGCCTCGACGATCTGCGCATGTTCCTTGTGAGACCGGGCGATGCGGGTCTCGTCGGCCAGTTGCCGGCGGCGGAAGGGCGCAAGCTTGAGCCGCATGGCATCGGCCACCGTCTGGAACTCGCTGTTGCGGGTGCCCAGATAGATGAGCTGGTGAAACTCGGTATTGGCCTGCTCATAGGCGGCAATCTCGCCTTGCGCCGTGATCCTTCCCATCGCCTCATGCAGCGCTTCGAGACGCGCGCGTTCCTCGATGTCCATGCGCTCGGCGGCGAAGCGCCCGCAGAGCGCTTCAACCTCGCCCATCGCCTCGAACAATTCGCTGATCCGCTCGCGCGTGATCTCGCTGACGACCGTGCCGCGAAAGGGCATGCGCGTGACAAGCGAGCGTGACACAAGGATCTGCAAGGCTTCGCGTACAGGTGTACGCGACACATGATAGCGTTCGGCCAGCGACTGCTCGTCAAGCCGGGTGCCCGCCTCGAGCTCGCCTGCGATGATCGCCGCTTCCATTTTCATCGCGATCGAATGACCAAGGATGTTGCGTGATTTCTCGGCCAAGATGGATCCTCTCTATTTCCGCGCACCCTCGCGCTGCAGTGCGAATCAGCGTTGCCGCCCGCGTTCGATCCCCATGATGGGCATGAAATCCGGGCCTTGCCAGTTCGAACATGCACAAGCGTCCGCCGCGTGGCGCATCCGTGCCAGTGGGCGCGGCCGGCGCGCCCGGCGCCGCCGAGAGGGGTTGCGCTTCGGGTGCAGGGCCAGGCCTTGCGCGCGCGGATCATCGCGGATGCCGGACAGGCCGCCATCGCCCGGCTCAACTCAGTCGTGAAACGCTCTGCAAAAGGGCCGCGCGCCCGTCACTCATCGATGGTCCAGCCCGTGTAGAACTCCCGGACAGGCGCGATCAGTTCCCGGGCGAGCCTGCGCCGCATCTCTTCGGCGTCGGTCCGTGGCCGTTGCAGATGCTCGGCGATGTCGTGCAGCACCTGCTCTCGTGAGATATGCGCGAATACCCCCTCATGGTAGATCGCCTCGCCCGCCACCATGACAGTCTCGACGGCCCCTGCCTTTGCGCGGCGCACGAGAACCTCGACGAGGGGCATGTCCGCCTCCTGCCACGGCCATGTCACTGCATTCCAGTCGAGGATCACGAGATCCGCCGCCGCGCCGATTCGCAACTGCCCTATCCGATCGCCGAAAGGCGTGGTCGCCGCCCCGTATTCGGTCGCCATCCGTAGGATCCCTGCCGCCTCGGGGCAGGGGCTGTCATGGCCGGGGGGGCGGTGCAGGCTCATCGCGAGACGCATCTCCTGGAGCATGTCGCGATCGTCATTGAGCCCGGCTTCATCGATCCCGAGCGCGACCGGAACTCCTGTCGCGAGAAAGGCGTTGAGATCCGCGGTGCCGCTTTTCAGCCGCATGTTCGACGAGCAGTTGTGACATAGGCATCCGCCGCGCTCGGCAAGCAGCCCGAGATCCTCGTCGGTCATCCAGACCCCGTGGCCGATGGTCA
>SLKB01000141.1 GCA_007134805.1 Paracoccaceae bacterium | reverse complement strand
TATCGCATCGTGCTGTTCGACCAGCGCGGCTGCGGGCGCTCGCGCCCCCATGCCAGCGTGCAGGCCAACACCACCTGGCACCTCGTGGCCGATATCGAGCGGATCCGCACCACGCTGGGGATCAACCGCTGGGCAGTGTTCGGCGGCAGCTGGGGCGCGACTCTGGCGCTGATCTATGCCCAGACCCACTCTGAGCGCGCCGCCGCCCTGATACTGCGCGGCGTGTTCCTGATGACCCAGGCCGAGCTTGCGTGGTTCTATGGCGGCGGCGCCGGGCGGTTCTTTCCCGACCTCTGGGCGCGGTTCACCGATCCGATACCCGAGGACGAGCACGGCGACCTGATCGCGGCCTACCACCGCAGGCTGTTCTCCGGCGACACGGTGACGGAGACGCGCCACGCCCGCGCCTGGGCCGCCTGGGAGAATGCGCTGGCCGCCATCGACCAGCGCGGGCTGGGCGGCGAGGGGCCGGCGGATTACGCCCGTGCCTTCGCCCGGCTGGAGAATCACTATTTCATCAACGCGGGCTTTCTGGAACATGACGGCCAGATCCTAGACCGCATCGACCGGCTGCGCGACATCCCGGGCCACATCGTGCAGGGCCGCTATGACATGATCTGCCCTCCCGAATCCGCCTGGCGGCTGTCGCGGGGCTGGCTGCAGGCGGATCTGCACCTCGTGCCGCTTGCGGGCCACGCGCTGTCCGAGCCCGGCATCACCGGCGAGCTGGTGCGCCTCACCGACGCGCTGCGCGGCCGCGCCCCCCTGCTGGGCCTGTAGCGCCCGCCGCGGCGGGGGCGGCACATCAGGCGCGGCGCGGGATCGGCGAGCCGCCGCCCCTCGCCCCGGCACGGAAATCCGGTTGACGCCTCCGCCCCCCTCGGCTACGCGATGGCCTGCGTCGGGCGACGCGCTGCAAGGTGCGGCAGCGGACTGTAAATCCGCCGGGGAGACCCACGCCTGGTTCGATTCCAGGGTCGCCCACCATTTTCTATGATCGTACAGGTATTTGGGGAGCGGCGAACACTCCGGACCCCTCGGTGGGCTTCGACACCGGCGGGGCCTTCACACCGTCTGGAACCAGCCCGTGTCCACGCGCACCGGCTCGACCATCTCGGTCCGAACGCCCATGCACCGACCGCGCCGTCACGGAACATGATGGTCGAAGACGGCCCGTCACGCTCCGGCCCTGGCCGCACGGATGTGGTATTGGCGGACCGCGCCGACGGGTGTTTGCCAAGGAGGGTCCTGCCTCTCCCAAACGGACGAGCGGCAGGCCGGTATGGCAGTGTGCGCTGTGCCGGCACAACTCCGGGCGCCGTCAGAGTTCTGCTTGCGGCGGAACGTCAGCGGGCGCCTCCGATATCCTGCCTGATCGCCGACAGCAGGGCGTGATCGATCGCGTCGTTGCGGTCCGCCGCGTCTGCCTGCAGCGCTTGCAGGACAGCAGGTTTCCGAAGTGGTCGCATGTCCATGAGGCCGCTGCGCGCATAGGGAAGACTCTGCAACTCCAGCCCGGAATACCAGCAGGTCTGCGACAGGGACACATGACCGGTCAGTTTCGACGGTACACCAGGCAGGTCCAACTCCCCGAGGGCGCCGTATCTGCACCAGGTCGAGGTATAGAACCACATGCTCTCCGGAGCGCCCAAGGCCATCTGGTCACCCATGAAGAGCGCCCGGTAGTTAATGCCAAAGCCGATGTCGACCAGGACAAGCGGCCGCGCCGCGCATGTCTTCCGCACCCCGGACCAGAAAAATGCCGGCAGGGTCAGGGCAATGTCCGGCCGCAAGCGCATCTCCAGATCATAGTCGCGCCCGGATGTCCGGGCGAGTTCGCTTGCTCCGTTCATCTTGTAGCGCATCTTGTCCTGGTTGCTGAACCCGTCGAAGCGAGTCTCGGTCTCGTCCTCCACCACGACGCTTCTGGCGTTGTAGACGCCCTGAACGTGGGCTTCGTCGGTCACGGTGTCGTTGTCGAGCGCGACGAAAAGATGTGGCTGTCGTCTGCGCATCGACGCGAGTCCCTCCTGCCTGCAGATGCGGCGCCATTCTGCGCAGAATGCCCTGCCTTCGAACGGCAGCGTGCCGCGGTTCGGCTTCGGATCGGAGCGTCCGACGTTCTTCCAGCTGTGCACATGGATGTCGAACTCCGCGAAGGGCAGCAGCGCCCGCTTCCATGTCTCGAAGGCGCGCTCATACCCGCGCAGTTGTCCAGACACGCACAGCGCCACGCGCGGCTTTCGTCGGTGCGGGGCCAGCGCGGGGGCCACGAGACGCAGCGTGTTCAGGCCGGCCGCGAGGTATCTGGCGGCAGGACGGTCAAGGGCGGGTGCCGGCGGCCTGAACCCGCTGTCGGCGCGCTGCCAGCGAGAGGCGGCCTCGATCACCTGCCGGTCAAGGCCGAGCGCGCGCAGCCGCTGCGCCGCAGGGCCGTCGGCGCGACGCAGGTACCGCATCACCAGCGCGCGTGCGGCGCCGCGGTCCTCTGCTCGGCACGCCGCGCCCTCAAGCCGGACGGCGATGGCATCGGCCAGCGCGTCGTCTTCGCCCGGGTCGAACAGCGGGTGCAGGCCAAGCTGGTCAAGCAGGCGCAGATGGCACAGCGACAGACCCGCCGCGGGGTCGAGGGCAGCGGCCGGATCGGGATAGCGGGCGCGCAGGTCCGCCACGTTCGCCGCGTAGTATTTCCGCTGAATCACGACGGAATACGGCAGCGCGAAATCCGCAGG
>SLKB01000315.1 GCA_007134805.1 Paracoccaceae bacterium | reverse complement strand
GCAGGTGGATGGCCCGTTGACCCTGCAGATCGACAAAAGGAAGGTGCCCAAGCCGGGCCAACGCGCGCGCGATCCGGTTGAAGCGCAGGACGGCGCGATCTTGTGGGCCGGGCAATGGCGCCACATCCTCGGACGGCTCGAACCCGCAACTGGTGCCATGGAAGAATTCGACCTTCCCTCGGGCGCGCGGCCCCATTCGGTGAATATCGGCCCCGATGGCGCCGCCTCGTATACCGGGAGCCGCAACGCCACCATGGTCCGTTTGGCCCGGCAACGGGTGAGGTTACCGAGTATCTGATGCCTGATGCGGTCGCGCGCGACCCGCATACGGCCGAGTTCGACGCCAAGGGCACGAGCAGATTGAAAGGTGGCCAGACATGCTGGCTGCCAGTCGGTGACTCGGTCATGCCGTTGCGCCTCGTGATCAGTTTTTCGGACGAAGGAGCACTTGCGCCTCGCTGGCCTCGACGCCAGGCTGCTCGGTGTGGTTTATGTCGATCCCCACAGGAGAAGTCGTAAGGACTGAAATATAAGTGAAATTAAGTTTTATGTGCTGTAGTTGATCATTACTTCAGACAAACTGGCTCCCATGATGCTGTTAGAGTTGTTTACACCTTTTCGAGGGCTGCAAGGCGATCAAGGCAAACCCCGTGTTCTGCATGAAGTCCGGGAAACTCTCGCATCATGCATGCGCCAATCAGAAAAGTCAGGACAGACCTGGTGCCGGTGTTCCACAAATGCTGTCCCGGTGCAGCAACATCCAACAAGGAAGACGAAAATGTTTCAGCTCACATCACGACTCAAAGGCACTACTGCAGCGGTTGCTGCGGCGACGATGGCGCTTGCCCCTGCTGTTGCCACGGCAAGCCCGCTGGGCAACGACCCGATCCGTCTGGTCATTCCCTTCGGACCCGGCGGCGGGAGCGATATCACCGCGCGCGTTCTGTCGTCGACCGCGCCTGAATTCTGTGGCCCGAGGATCGATGTGGTCAGCATGTCCGGCGCCGCCGGGCTGGAGGCGGTCAATTTCGTCCGCAACGCCTCAGCGAACGGGCACACGCTGCTCGTGTCGGATTATGGCCCGGTCGTGACCTCTGGTTTCCTCGATGACGTGAGTTGGTCACATGATGACTGGCAGCCTGTCATGAATTTCACCGAATGGCTGCCGACTGTTTATACCCGCCCAGATCACCCCATCCAGACGATCGATGACTGGGTGGCCGCAGCCGAAGCCAATCCCGGCAGCATCACTTTCGGCCATGCCAACCCCATGGGTCTGGTGCATCTGCCGCTTATCCTGTTTGAGATGGAAACCGGGCTAGAAAATATCCATGTGCCGACATCGGGCGGTGGGGAAACCCGCAGCCTGATCATGGGCGGACACATTGACCTTGGCATGACGCTGCCGGCCAGTATCGCATCCGAGGTGGCATCGGGTGAGCTTACAGCGCTCGGCGTCTTCTCGGCAGAACGCTCGCCTGTCCTGCCTGACACGCCGACTTTCCGTGAAGCCGGATATGACGTGGTGCTGCCTGCGTGGCTGATGGTGCTTGCGACATCGGATGTGCCTGCAGAGACAGTCGAATACCTGCAGGATTGCTTCATGGAAGCCCTTGCCTCACCCACGGCCATCGCCATGAGCGATCGGGTCAATGCCGGGATCGAGCCCATGAATGCGGCTGACTCGACCGCGCTATACGAGGCAACGGTCGCATCCATCGGTGGCATTCTCCGCACGCTTGGCGAGATCGACTGATCAGGTATCAGGCCCCCGCAGCAACCGTTGCAGGGGCCTATTTTCGATCAGTGTCGCGTTGCGCCCCGCTCACGATCATACATCCACATTCATTGAGGCGGTTTTCCCATGATGCTGGAAGCCTTTGTCGACGCGCTCTATCTCGCCTTCAGCCCCGAAGTCATCCTGTATGTCGCAATCGGGGTGTTCATGGGGGTCACGCTTGGCGCAATCCCCGGCCTGAGCGGCGACATGGCGATTGCGATCCTGCTGCCGATTGTTTTCTTTCTTGAACCGGCCGCGGCACTTGGCCTGCTCACGGGCATCTATAAGGGGGGGATGTTTGGCGGCTCGATCTCGGCCATATCCTTCGGTGTGCCAGGAACGCCCGGTTCTGCCGCGACCGCGATCGACGGCTACCAGGCGAAATTGAAGGGGTATCCCAACAAGGCCCTGAACACGGCGCTCTATTCGTCCGTCATTGGCGACACCACAAGCGATTTCGTGCTGATCTTTCTGGCGCTTCCCCTGGCGATTGTGGCGCTGACTTTTGGGCCGGTGGAATTCTTCGCGCTCTATGCGTTCTCGCTTCTGCTGATCTCGGCGCTGACAAAAGGCAAGGTAGCCAAGGGTGTCGCAATGGCAGCGCTTGGCATCTTGCTGGCCATGATCGGGCGCGACCCGATTGGCGGGTCTGTGCGGCTGACCTTCGGTATCCCCGAACTCGCTGGTGGATTGGCATTGATCCCGGTTCTGGTTGGTATTTTCGCCGTGTCCGAGTTGATCATCCAACTGTCAAAAGCATGGATGGAACGCGCCAGAAAAATCGTCGATGACACCAAACAACAGGCACAGTCGCTGCTGGGAGATTATGACGCCAGCAAGGACAAGCTCACCTTCACCGAGTTTCGCGCCACGATGAAGGCCACTTGGATCGGCACGACAATGGGGACGCTGATCGGGGCCTTGCCGGGGGCGGGATCCTCGCTGGCCGCCTTCAT
>SLKB01000337.1 GCA_007134805.1 Paracoccaceae bacterium | reverse complement strand
TGATGGGCGTGCGCGACAGCCACCGGCTCGCGCGGGCCTGCGATCTGGGCCTCGCGATGCAGCTCACCAATATCGCCCGCGATGTCGGCGAGGACGCGCGCAACGGCCGCATCTACCTGCCTCTTGCATGGTTCACCGAAGCCGGGCTTGCGCCGCAGGCCTTCCTGCGCGCGCCCAGCCCAAGCCCCGCGATCCGCGCGATGACCGCCCGGCTTCTGTCCGAGGCCGACCGGCTCTATCTGCGCGCAGTGCCAGGCATCGCGGCGCTGCCGCTTGCCTGCCGGCCCGGGATCTTCGCCGCGCGGCATATTTATGACGGGATCGGCGGCGCGATCCGCGCGCAGGGCTGCGACAGCATCACCCGGCGCGCCACCACCGGGCGCGCGCGCAAGATCGGCTGGCTGGCACTCTCGGGCATGCAAGCGGGGCTCAGCGCGCTGCATCCGCGCATGCCCACGCTCTATGCACGCCCCTGCCCGGAAGTGACCTTCCTCATCGAGGCCGCGCGCCGCGACGCACCGGGTTTCCGCCGCTCGGACACGCTCATCACTGCGCTCTCGCGGCTACGCGCTCAGGATCTTGTGGCGCGCAATGCGCATCGCGCATTGGACCAGCGCAGCGCCTGAGTTACATTACCATCCATCGACCATCTGCACCCACGCGCCCGGTCACGGGCGCCCAAGTGAAGGCATGCGCCCGGGCACCGGGCGCGCCTTTGGATCACTCGGGAAAGGCGCGACCATGGACTGGATGCTGTTTCTGACCTTTCTTGCGGCCTGCGGCGCCGCAGCGACAACCGGCGCGATGTTCGAGCCGGGCAAATGGTATGACGCGTTGAACAAACCGGTCTGGACACCGCCGGGGATCGTCTTCCCGCTCGTCTGGACCGCGCTTTACATCGCGATGTCGCTAGCAGCGATGCGCATCGCGCAGATCGAGGGCAGCGGGCAGGCGCTGGCGTTCTGGGCTGCGCAGATCGCCTTCAACACGCTCTGGTCGCCCATCTTCTTCGGGCTCAGGCGCATGCGCGCGGCGATGATCATCGTGTCGTTCCTGTGGGTCTTCGTGGCGGCCACCATGGTCAGCTTCTGGGCGCTCGACCCGGTCGCGGGTGCCTTGTTCGCGCCCTATCTTCTCTGGGTGACCATCGCGGCCGCGCTCAACCTCTCGGTGCTGCGGCGCAACCCGCAATTCGCCTAAGGGGCGCTTGCCAGTTCCCCGAAAATGGCTGTGGCGTGATCCTGCAGGTAGATGCGCAACCATGGTGTGAAGCGCGCGGGATCGCGCTCCACCTGCGCGCGCAGATCCGGCAGCGCAACCCAGCAGGTCTCGGCCACCTCGGCCGGGTTCGGGCGCATCGCGAGCGGCTGCGCGGCAGGCGCGATATAGACCTGCACCACCTCATGCTCGATCAGCCCGGCGCCAACCTCGGCGCGGTATTCGATCTCCGAGACATGGCGCAGCGCAAGGCCGCTGATCCCCAGCTCCTCCTTGAGGCGCCGCGCCGCACAGTCCGCATCGCGCTCGCCCCAATGCGGATGCGTGCAGCAGGTATTCGTCCAGAGCCCTGGCGTGTGGTATTTCGACAGCGCCCGGCGCTGCATCAGCACTGCGTCGCCATCGGTCACGAAGACCGAAATCGCCTTGTGGCGCAGCCCGCGGCGATGCACCTCCATCTTGTCGACGGGACGCAACTGTCCCGCGTCCCAGGCCGGGATCAGCGCGCTCATGTGTATCCGGGCCGCACAAGCCCGCTCAGATGCAACAGGTTCTTGACCCCGATCTTGAGATGCGCAAGCGGCCGCGCCGCGACCAGTTTCTTGTTCATATAGGCCTCGAATGTCAGGCGCTGAACGTCGATGTCATGGCACAGGCTCACGAAACGCTCGCGCCGGTCATCGGATTTGTAATAGGCATCCTGCATCTGCCGCAAGACCCGGAACACGGTCTTGTGTTCGCGCATGAACAGCTTGCGCGCCAGAACCAGATCCTTCGCGCGCCCCGAGGCCAGTGCCGCCCGCGCCGCGGTTGCCGCCACGCGCCCCCCAACCATGGCGTAATAGATCCCCTCGCCCGAGCTTGGCGCGACCACGCCCGCCGCATCGCCCGCGAGCACCACATCGCGGCCGTTGTCCCAGCGGTCGAGCGGCTTCAGCGGGATCGGCGCGCCCTCGCGCCGGATCGTCTCGCAGCCGGTGAGCCCCGACATCGCGCGCAGATCGGCCGTGGCCTTCTTGAGGTCCGCGCCATTGATCTCGGTGCCCATGCCGACGCTGGCATGCGCTCCGTGCGGGAAGACCCAGCCATAGAAATCCGAGCTGATCCGCCCGTCATAGATCACATCGCAACGGTCGGGATCATAGCTGTCATTGGCGGGCGGGGCCTTGATGATCTCGTGATAGGCAATGACGTAGGGGATCCTGTCGCCGCCCGGCACTTCGGCCTTGGCGACATTCGAGCGCGCGCCATCCGCCCCGACGACCAGCCGCGTCGCGCTGCGTTGCTCGGTGCCGCTTGCCTTGTCGCGCCAGACGACATGGGTGCCGTCCGCGTCACGCTCAATCCGCAGGAAGGTGCCCGTCAACCGCGTGGCCCCGTGGGCGCACGCGCGTTCGCGCAGGTATTCATCGAAATGCTCACGATCGACCATGCCGACGAAGCCGTTCTCGATCGGAATATCCACCGCGCGGCCCGTGGGCGAGATCATCCGCGCGGTGCGGATATGGGCGACGATCTGA